>CAJYCI010000020.1 GCA_913428515.1 uncultured Gammaproteobacteria bacterium
ATTTAAAACTACCTGAGCTCCTGCCCGATCAAGACACTTGGCAAAAGATAAACCTAGACCTTTAGAAGAGCCAGTTATCAAAACAACCTTTCCTTCGAAATCAATTGCCATTATTCACCGTCATATCCAGCTTGTTTCGATCTAACTGAGGAGTTTTTGAATTTTTTATCTCATATATTTCGATCAGATTTCCGCAAGGGTCTCTGCCATAGATTGCTGACGAAGTTTCATCAAAATGAACAATATCGCCGACAAACTTCATCCCGAAGGTTTTCAATCTATCGTATTCCGACACAATGTCATCAACCTGAAGCGCAAAGTGAGGATAACCAAAATCGCAGGGCCTGGATCTTAAGTCTTTAGGTTCAGGGTTGGAGTAATGCCAAAGTTCTAAAAATATATTCCCAGCTTTTAACATCGCGGTCTTTGCTCTAGCTTCTTTTAGCCCGATTGCCTGATCTACTTTTTCAACATTATCGAACTCTGCTTCGCTCTCGACCGAGAAACCCAAAGCTTTTGTGTAAAAAGTTAGGGCTTTATCAAAATCGTTTACTCCTACAGCGATATGATGAACACCGACGATCATAGTTCCCTCCTGCGATAATGAGTTGATTTTCTCCTTGTTAGTCCCAGTAAGGCGATCTCAATTTGCGTTTATTGATCTTGCCCATAGTATTTCTTCCTAAATCATCTACAAATTCTAGGGTTCTAGGGCATTTATAATGGGATAGTTTTTCACGGCACCAGGCGATTACGGCTTCCCCGGACGGGTTTTCTATATCGTCTTTGGGAATTACTAATGCTTTCAGCTCCTCGCCCATTTCTTTATTGGGAACACCAATACATGCCACATCAAGGACAGCGGGATGCTCAATTAAAATCTGTTCAGCTTCGGCGGGATAGATATTTACACCTCCTGAAACCACCATGTCACTAAATCGATCAGTAATAAAAACGTAGCCGTCTTCATTCATGTAAGCGATTTCACCAAGGGTAAAAACGCCCGGCGCGATATGCGCCTCCGCTGATTTTTCCGGATCGTTGTAATAGATCACTCCCCGTCCCGTGGTGTCTTCAAAGAAGAGCCGGCCCTCTGTATCGGCGGGGAGCTCGTTGCCTTCATCATCAAGGATCTTTGCAACAAAAGGCGGCAGAGCTTTCCCTACAGAACCGGGGTACTGAAGCCATTCCTCAGAGGTAATCATGCAGGTCGATCCTACTTCACTCGCTCCATAGGCCTCTATGAAAACTGGACCAAACCAATCAATCATTGATTGCTTTACATCAACAGGACACTTAGATCCTGTGTGACTAACTGCGTTAATCGAAGATACATCGTAACTAGCTTTCACATCATCCGGGAGAGCCAACAATCTTACGAAGTGTGTTGGCACCATCAAACAGGAAGTTATTTTGTGTTTTGCAATAGCCGCAAGGGTTCCCTCCGCGTTGAAACGACCAAGCACAACGGATGGAGTGCCTGCGATTAGATTTCGTGTCGCCGACAAGGGCCCCGTATGATACATAGGGCCGACCACCAATTGTTTGCCAACTTCACCTCCTGATCTTTCAAGAAACCCCGTTTTATAATTTAAAACGTGCTCCTCAACTGTCTCTCCTCCAGCAAACATTGTTGGCGGAAGGTCCGTGCCTTTCGGCCTACCAGTAGTTCCAGAGGTGTAAAGGAGGTTGGGTCTCGGAGGAACACTTTGGTCGAGCCCGCCTGGATCCGCTTTAGAAAGCCAGTCGACCCAATCAACCATTCCATCTTTAGGGGGCACCTTCCATGATACCAAAGTATGTACACTTGAATTTTTTACAGCCTCTATTCCTCTCTCCCAAGTTTCTGGACCGACAAAGAGAACCCTCGCTCCCGAGTCTTGAAGTATATATTTAACTTCGTCCCCGGTGAGATGGAAGTTGACTGGGACAACTGATGCTCCCCCGATTAGCCCTCCCAAATTCGCTAGCGCTGTCTCAACTGAATTTTCTGCAAAAACAGCGACGCGCTCGTCGGGTCCAAGATCAAGCGATTGCAGGCCGCTTCCACACCTATTGAGCACATCATCAACCTGATCCCAAGTTAAAGATTGATTCGCATCCTGGATAGCAATCTCTTCCGGATTTTTTTCAGCATACTCTTTTGCAAAACTCATTCTCGTCGTTTGCTCCTCTAAAAATTGATCGTTCTGCCAAACGCAGACAAAACTGATTCATGCATTGCCTCTGAAAGCGTAGGGTGGGGGAAAACCGTAGCCATCAAATCCGCTTCAGTGGTCTCTAAAGTTATCGCTACCGCAAAACCTTGGATCATCTCCGTGACCCCAGGTCCAATCATATGGGCCCCCAAAAGCTCTCCAGTTTCTTCATCAAAAATAGTTTTAATCATCCCCTCTGTATCATTAATCGCAACTGCCTTACCGTTTGCAATCAAGGGAAACCGTCCTACTTTAATGGCGCCACGTTCAGAGGCAGCAAATTCTGTTAGACCAATACTCGCGATCTGCGGATAACTGTAAGTGCAACCCGGGATACGCTCTTTTTTTACAGGCAAAGGTAGCTCTCCAGCGATCGCTTCGGCACAAATTGTGCCCTCATGACTCGCTTTATGGGCGAGGCACGGCACGCCAGAAACATCTCCAATCGCATATATTCCCTCAACACTAGTTTGTTGGTACTCATCAACTAAAACAAATCCGTTCTTTAACTCTACACCCAAGTTATCTATACCTAATCCTTCGATATTGGCCTCTACTCCGACGGAAAGAATTGCCGCATCGAAGATTCTTTCAGAGCCATTTATTGACGCCACCAACTTACTTTTTTTCTTTTCGAGAGACTCGATTCCGGTTTCTGTTAGGACTTCCACGCCCTGCTCAACAAAAGATCTTTTAGCCATTTCTGCTATTTCATTGTCTTCGGACGGAAGGATCTGCTTCATCATTTCGATTAGAGTCACTTTCGATCCCATCGATCGATAGAAACTCGCAAATTCAACCCCAATAGCTCCTGCACCAATAATTAAAAGGCGTTTGGGCATGAAGCTGGGCGTCATTGCTGCCCTTGCCTCCCATATGAGATCACCATCAGCTTGAACATGAGGTAAATTTTTTGCACTGGCACCTGTAGCCAGGACGATATTTTTACAACCCATGACTTGATCCTCAACCTGGACTGTATTCTTATCCCTTAACTTAGCATCCCCATAAAATACTTCTATTTTATTCTTTTTCATAAGATGGCTAATCCCTCCGGACAGTTGTCCCGCCACATCGCGGGACCGCTTCACCATCTTTTTCAAATTAAACTTTGGCTTACCTACTTCAATCCCAAGAGTAGTGGCAGATTCCAGTTCTCTCATCACATCAGCAGCGTGAAGCAGAGACTTCGTCGGGATACATCCCCAATTTAGACAGACCCCTCCGAGCTCCTCTCTTTCTACAAGACCAACCTTCAGGCCCAGCTGAGCAGATCTAATCGCCGCCGTATAACCACCGGGACCACCGCCTAGAATCACAACATCAAAATTTAGTTCTTTCACAATTTCTCCTAAACCAAAAGCCGAAAAGGTGTTTCTAATAGGCTTTTTACTTCGACAAGAAACTCTGCTGCCGGAGCACCATCAAGCGCTCGGTGATCCCAGGTCAGAGATAGGTTCATTTTTTTCGATTTAACTATCCTTTCACCTTCCCATTCCATTCCGTCATAAAGTCTATTGACGCCCATGATGCCGCTTTGAGGAGAATTTATAATGGGGGTAAATGAATCCACGCCGTACATACCCAAAGCAGAGACAGTAAAAGTTCCGCCAGCGTAATCGTCTAGTCCTAAAGTGCCTTCTCGAGCAGCCTTCGCTAGCCTCGAAGTTTCTGCCGCCAGGTCTTTAACAGAGAGCTTATCTGCATTTCTGACTACCGGCACAACGAGACCCTCAGGTAACGCAACCGCCATCCCAACGTGCACCCCTTCAAGAAGCGATATTGCTTCTATCGAAAATTGGCTATTCATCATCGGGTGAGACGTCAGCGCCTTGGCGCAAGCCTTAATTACTAGGTCAGTGTATGTTGGCTTTATGCCCTCGGCCGCCCATTCTTCAACCAATCCGGTGCGCATTTTTACGGCATCGTCCATTAGAACTTCCATATCCATCGAGAGTTGCGCGCTCTCCATAAGACTCTGATGCATTCGCGTTGCAATGGTTTTTCGCATGCCTTTCACAGGAACCACGTCTCCAGCATGAGGTCCAGAACTGAGCTCAGCGGTTACCCCACGCTCTGAAGATGCAGATGTAACGGATATTTCGGCATTTTCCACATCCAACTGAACGATTCTTCCACCAGGCCCTGTGCCTGAAACGTAAGCAAGGTCGATTCCCCTCGTCTCTGCCAGCTTTTTAGCTAAAGGACTAGCTTTGAAACTGGCTTGAGTGGTTAGCTGGACAGGCGTTTTCTCTCTCATCGATCCCGCAAGCGCCTCGATATCCCTCTCAATAATCCGACCTCCCGGTCCAGAACCTTCAGCTGCTCGAAAATCTAATCCAAGCTCCAAGGCCAACCTCCTTGCGGCAGGAGATGATTTTACTCGACCGTCACTATTAACCTTGGGAGACTGGTCCGCTACCACAACAGGCACTGTTTCTTTGGCTGCTTCAAGATGAACAACCTTATCTTCAACGGAAGTTTTAGAAGTAGTTCCATTATCTGCGCCGACCAGATCTTCTGGAATCTCTTCATCAGCCTGAAAGATATAACCTACAACGTCACCCGGTTCGAGTGTCACTCCTACCTCTACCGCATGTTTGACGACACCATCGTATTCGGCATCGACATCAAGATTGACCTTTTCCGTTTCGAGCGCATAAACGAGGTCTCCTTTTTTTACCTCGCCTCCATCAGGAATAAACCACTCGGAAACCATTCCCTCGGTCATTGACATCCCGACCTTCACTAAGTAGATCTCTTTAGGCATCTTCGCTCCCAGTTACTTTATGTAAAAAAACCGCGATTTGCGGCAAGTTCCATTGTCTTCCTGACGTCTAAAACGCTCGGCCCCTCTCGTCCTATGGACATTTTAACTGCCTGACCTGCCTGGACTTCTCTCTCCCTCTCTCCATCTAGGGCAAGTATACATGGCCCAATCATTTCGATGGACTCATTGAACCCCACTCGCTCAATAGATTTTATTCTTAAATTCTCATACAACCCTGGCGCGATAGGCGCTCGGACTTTGATTTTACCGTTATTATCAAGAATTAAATACATTCCAAAGTCTTCGTCTTGAGAAAGAGGCTGAACTAAACCGCCAACGGAGGTCATACCAACTGATGTGGGCTCCGCTCGAGTTAAGAAAATTCTTTCAATTACGTCTGCATTAAGAAGCGCCCGGCTACCAATGAACTGATCTTTAGTAACCACAGCGTCGATCAAGGCTATATCCTCAGCTTCTCCCTCTATTTGAATATCAATAATTTTTGCTCGATGGAGAACCTCTTTTTCACTTACCCCTCCACACGCTAATACTCCCAACGCAGCTCCTGCAATAGTAGCCTCTGCAAGAATAGGAAACACATTATTAGTTCCGGTTGAAAGCGGCAGAAGAGCCGCTTCTCTCCAACCCTTCACAAATGCTCTGCTTGTACCGTCGCCACCGAGAATAAGATTAGCAATCGGATTCTGATCTCGCATACTTAACGCGCCACGCGTGGTATCGAGCGCAGAGGACGTTTTCAAGCATGGGACTAGTGTGCTTTCGAAATCCCCATCGATCTCTCCAAAGGCCCCGCCCGCAATATTGTGAGAGTCGTCCAGGTAGGCGAAGTTTCTTGCTCCTGTGTTAAGAGCTCCTTCCAGCGCCCTTCGTATGATTGCTGATTTTTCTCGGTTATCAAAAACTGAGGCTCTCGCAACTAATCTACGAACATCTTTGCCAGATGCTGGATTAGCAATAATACCTATGGTTCTAGAACCCAAAAATCAATCCAAATCAGAGAGCTAGGGTCTCTTTAACCTTCGTTACTATCGAATCAGAGCTGGGAATATAAACTTTTTCTAAAGCAGGACTGAAAGGAACTGGCGAAAATGGAGCGGCCACCCTCATCACCGGCGCATCTAAGTAATCGAACGCTTCCTCCTGAATTTGTGCGCTTATTTCTCCCCCAATGCCTCCGAACTTAACAGCTTCATGAATAACAAGGGCCCGATGCGTCTTCTTAATCGAGTTTACGACCGTTTCAGTGTCAAACGGTTGAACGCTACGGGCATCGATTACTTCGGCTTCTATCCCTATCGCCTTGAGTTTCTCAACAGAAGCCATGGCTTCGTGAACCATTCGCCCGAAAGCTACGATTGTTAAATCTTTTCCTTGGGTCCTGACACAAGCTTCTCCCAGCGGCACTTCATAACTCCCTTCCGGAACCTCCATAGTCATTGCTAACGATGCCTTGTTGAGGACTACAAATACCGGGTTATTATCTCGCGACGCAGATATAATCATCCCCTTAGCGTCGTACGCATCAGAAGGCATTACTACTTTCATGCCTGGCAAGTGAGCCAACCATGCCTCAAGGCTTTGTGAGTGTTGAGCAGCAAGACTGCCGCCAGCTCCCCCCATTGTCAATACAGTTACCGGGAGAGTAGCTTTTCCGCCAAACATAAACCGCATCTTCGCCATCTGATTAGCGATTTCATCCATGCACTCACCAACAAAGTCCATAAACATTAGATCGATTATTGGCCTACAACCCGTAGCCGAGGCTCCTACTCCCAAACCCATAATGCCTTTTTCTGAAATCGGTGTATCAACGACTCTATCCTCGCCGAACTCATCCAAGAGCCCCGTGCAATATCCATAAACACCTCCAGCTACAGCGACGTCTTCGCCCGCTATAAAAGCATCTTTTTGCTCTCGCAAAACCTCTTTGATTCCTTCATTAATGGCCATCACGTAAGGTAGTTCGCGCACGGATTTATTTTCAGCTTCTGACATTCTTATGTCTCCTCGTTGTATACGTTATCAAGCAAATCTTCAGGCATGGGGTAAGGCGATTCGTTTGCAAAAATAATTGCTTCATCAATATCTTTGCCGACTGACGCATGAACATTCTCTATTTTCTTCTTAGTCATCACCCCCAACTGAATGAGTCGTTTCTCAAACCCTTCTATTGCATCTTTATTTTTCCACTCTTCAACTTCTTCATCAGTTCGATAAGTTAGTCCCATGCCCCTAACACCAACATGGTCATAGTATCTGTAGGTTTTGCATTCTAGCAAAGTGGGCCCGCTACCCTTTCTCGCTCTCTCAATTGCTTCTCCTGCGGCCTCGTAAACGGCCATAACATCCATCCCATCGCAAACCACACCAGGCATGCCATATCCAGACGCACGATCAGCTACGTCAACGATGGCCTGATGCCGAGATTGAGCAGTGTATTCTCCATATCCGTTATTCTCGCAAACGAAGACGCAAGGCAATTTGTAAAGAGAGGCCATATTAATGGCTTCGTGGACACTACCCTCGTTTGAAGCGCCATCACCAAAAAACGCAACCGCAACATTCTTATTCTTTTTAAATCTGTTTGAAAATGCTGCCCCCATCGCAATTGGAGGCCCCCCACCCACAATACCATTAGCACCTAACATTCCCAGGTCCATATTTGAGATGTGCATACTGCCTCCCTTTCCACGGCAATATCCCGTTGACCTTCCAAAAAGTTCAGCAAACATTGGTTTAAACTCGCCGCCTTTTGCTACTAAGTGTCCATGCCCACGGTGAGTGGATGTAATCCAGTCTTTATTTGATAAATGCTGCATTACTCCTGAGGCGACCGCTTCCTGACCCACATATAGATGCAGTGCACCCGGAATCTTTCCGTCTTCCATCATTTTTCCGGCACGTTCTTCAAATCTGCGGATCCGCACCATTTTCATGTGCAGCTCTTGCAAGACTTTTTGAGAGGGCAAATTTGACTTTGCATTTTTCTTTTTTGCTACCAAGGAGAGCCTCCTTAACCTATTTTTGTGAAACCCTGGGACTGCTGAACTATACCTTATTCTTTAAACCAAGACATACTCAATTGTTTTGATATCACAGGTCCAAACTGCTGCTACCTCTATTGGCTGGCGAAGCGCCATCTCGACGGGATTTTTAGCACGTTGCAAATTGTATATCCACCCGATAGTCTTCAGAGATGAGGGAATACAAGGGGTAGTGATTATGGCTATGAGCACCAATCAAATATCAACTCTGAAAAAATTAATGGAGTACGAGGCATCCAGAAAGGAACCGCCTCCAGGCTTTCCATCGCTCCCAGACATCCCCGCCGGAAGATATATCGACCCAAGATTTTATGCGCTTGAGCAAGAGCATGTTTGGAAGAAATCTTGGCTTTTTGCAGCACACATTGACGAGATTCCAAATCCTGGCTCATACATGCTTTGGGAAAACGCTGGCCAGCCTGTCCTCATAGTTCACGGCGATGATGGAAAAATTTATGCCCATTACAACACGTGTCGTCATAGAGGCGCGCCAATAGTCACAGAAAAATCTGGAAGGAAAATCCGGTTAACATGTAAATATCATGGATGGGTATATTCTCATCAGGGAGATCTCCTATCAGTTCGAGACCCTGAGGATTTTCGGGATCTCGATTTTTCCTGTAGGAGCCTTATCTCTGTTCGATGTGAAAGATTTGGCAATCTTATTTTCGTCAATTTCGATAACGACTGTGTATCACTTAAAGAATACCTTGGCCCAATCGTAGATGAGTGGGAAGAATTTCAGTTCGGTAACGTTCGTCTTGCTGCTCGGCATTCTTTTGTATTGGATTGCAATTGGAAAATCGCAATGGAAGCCAATGCAGAGGTCTACCACGTCCCAAGCATTCACCCGCACACGGTTGCTCCGGCTCTGGACCACAGACGAAATGTCAATACGTTTTACCCTCGTGGCCACGGCCGAATGGTTGCCCCTCGTCCTGCAGGAGCTAACTCTGCAATCGAGCTCCCTCAAGAAGATTTATTACCCGAAATCAACACGGTGGGAGAAATAGCGAGAACCTGCACCCAGTCCTACGGGATTTTCCCGAACTGGGTATCACCGTTGGGAGAGCGGGCGATTCCCCCTTTGCTGTTTTGGCCAATTAGCATTAACAAAACTTTATTTGAAGTTTGGACGATGGCTCCTGAATGGGGAGACGCTCCTGCTCCAGACTATTGGACTGAAAACAATGGTGAGAGTCTCAATATGGTTCTTCGAGAAGACACAGAGTTTGGTGTGTGGATTCAAAAATCAATGGAATCTCATGGCTTTCGAGGTGTGCCTCTCTCATACCAGGAAGCAAGAATTTATCACTGGAATCAGGAGGCAGATAAAATCATAGGACCAGAAAATATTCCTGAAGAACTTCAAGTGAAACAAGTAATGGGAGACGAATGGGTCTACCCTAATGATCCCAGAGTAGCATTAGCGCAAGCCTAATGCCTCCACTCGAAGGAATCAGAGTAATAGAGCTTGGTGTAATGATTGCAGTACCGGCCGCGACTTCCAATCTTGCTGGGCTTGGTGCGTCAGTGATTAAAGTTGAAGATACCGGTGCGGGTGACGAACTTAGAAAGTATGGGAGCACTCGAAATGGAATGAGTGCATGGTTTGCTAATGCAAATTCCGGCAAACGTTCTATATCGATAGACTTAACTACAACAGAAGGGAAAGAAATCTTATGGGATTTATTGGCTACGGCCGACGTATTTATCCAAGGTTTTAGGACAGGGGTTACAGAGAAGTTAGGCTTCGGCTATGAGGAAGTCTCCAACAAGAACCCAAGGATAATATATTGCTCCTCAACAGGCTTTGGGGAAACCGGACCTTATAGCGATCTCCCTGCATATGACCCGATCATTCAAGGACTCTCAGGCTGGGCTGGAATTCAGCTAGTAGACAACGATCCAACTCTACACAAAACAATGGTCTCGGATAAAACCGCGGCTATGTACAACGTCCAAGCAATCCTGGCTGCTCTAGTTCAGCGTGCTTCCACTAGCAAAGGGTGTTTTATCGAAGCTTCAATGCTTGACTCAAACATCATGTTTAATTGGCCTGATGTAATGATGCAATGTTCTCTACTGGAAGAGGACAGCCTAAACCTCCCCAACTTGCTGGAAAGCTATCGCTTGTACCAATGCAAAGACGGATTCGTAACTGTATCTCCGGGAACCGATAAGCAATGGAATTCATTTTGTGATGCATTTGGAGCGACGCAAGAGAAAAAGGATAAAAAGTTAGTAACTAGTAAGGATAGAGCAAAGAATATCGAATATTTTTTTAACTCGATCGCGAAAATTGTCTCGAAACTAGAAAGGTTAACTGTCGTGGGAAAATTAAGGGAAGTCGGCGTCCCAGCCGGACCAGTATACTTGCCAGAAGAGGTGAAAAATGACCCACACGTAAAAGCAAGGCAAACCGTTAAAAAACATAGTCATAAAATAATTGGCGAGTTCCTCGGCCCGAGGCCGCTAGCGTCCATGTTTGGAGAAGACATAACTCTAAGCGATGCCCCGCTGCAAGGGGAACACACTCTCGAAGTTCTGAGCGAGCTGGGGTACACAAAAAGCGTTCAGAGTAGCCTGTTAGAGAAAAAAGTAATAATTAAAGGCGGTTCATAGAATTTTAACCCCCATAAAAAAACACTAACAAGAGTTGGACGAATCCAGCGACACTGATATTCTCTAAATCAAAAACTTTTAGAGGGAAGAGTCTATGACCCGGGTAAGTAAACTAAATATTGACGAGTGGGATCCAGAGCTACGCGAGTTGTCTAGAGCAGATTCTGCCACGCCCTTAGAGCAGGGCTTAACCCGAATATTTGCTCATTCGCCCGAAGTCGCTAAAGGCCTAATGGCTTTCGCAGGGGGACTAAAGATTCACAGGGAACTGCCAGAGCGAATGGTAGAATTAGTCAGATTACGAGTAGCTTTTCATAATCAATGTCGAAGTTGTATGGCTATTCGCTACAAAGATGCGATTGAGGATGGACTGACAGAAGATTTAGTTTGTTCTCTAGAAAAACCAATGGACGCAGATAACCTTTCAGATGCTGAAAAAATAGCCATCAAATACGGAGAATTGATGGCAACGAACCACTTGTCAGCGGATGACACTATCTATGAAGAGCTAAAAACACACTTTTCCGAAAAACAAATTGTCGAGCTTGGAATGACAATCGCTTTTTTCGTGGGATTCGGCAGATTAGCGGCGACCTGGCACATGACGGAAGAATTACCCGAGGCCTTCCAAGAAGCGGGTGCGAAAACCATTTCTCCCTGGAGCGAAGACTCCATAGAAGTCAGATAGCCATTTTAAAAAAGAAGGAACCGCCAAACAAAACGTAGCGGCTACAGCGAAATTTACGGGAATGAGAACACAGGGATATGGCAATGCAATTAGAAAATAAAGTTGCCGCTGTAACAGGCGGAACAGCAGGAATAGGAAAAGCAATCGTTGAAATATTTTTAGAAAACGGCGCAAAAGTTGCAATGATGGCGAGAAACGCCGAAAAAGGAGAAAAGGTTATCTCAGAACTAGGGGTTGGCGACAGGTTAATCTTTATTAAAGGAGACGCGACCAGCCAGGATGATGTCGAGGGTTTTGTGGACAAAACAGCAGAGGCTTTCGGCACCCTTGATATCTTAGTAAACAACGCAGGAGGGGCAGGTACGGATTTGCAACCCACAGTGGATCTTTCTGATGAGGAATTCGACCTTTGCATCAAGTGGAATCTTTATTCCACATTTTGGGGCACTAGGCGAGCGCTAAGGATAATGCTCGAGAAAAAATGGGGGAGGATTATTAATATTTCATCCATGGAAGGAAAACATGGAAAGCCAATTGTTACAGCCTATACCACTGCGAAACACGCAATTAATGGGATGACCAAATCAGTTGCCAGAGAAGTAGGAACCGAAGGCGTTACTGTTAACGCAATATGTCCTGGACTTATTGTCACAGACATCTTGCAAACCAACGGACCCAAAACTGCTGAAGCGATGGGAATGACATTGGACGAAATGATCGACTACTTTACTTCTGAGTCGGCGATTAAAAGGCCAAATAAAGTAGAGGAAGTGGCGGCAGTTGCTTTGCTGCTTGCCAGTGAAGCGGGAGCCGGAATTACGGGCACGCAATTAAGTGTGGATGGTGGCACCGCTCAATATTGATGTGATGTCATCATTCGCCTCAGACTAACTTCTAATTAGAAGTTTTCAGATTTTCTCTGTGCCAAATTTCCCATCACTTGATATTAAGAGGTACTCGCTTTCTGTTTTTTCACGAATCACGTCAAAAAAGTTAAGAACGTCTTCTTTTGTCAAATCAGAGATAGCAGACCCTAATCTCTCTCGCCCATCGAAGGTCGCTAAATCCATCTCAAGATCTGTCCAATACCTTGCGGCCCGCTGACGAAGATTTTTGTCTCGCCTCATCAACTTCGAGATTAATCCTTTTTTGTTTTGATTAAACTCGTCGTCATCCAACGCAGCCAAACGAGCATATTCTTCTTTCAAATAGTCAGTAATTCTCGACCTTAAGTGAATTGGTCCTGCAACAGGAGACTGGATGATAAAACCTAGTCCTCCTCTCCGCTTAATAGTGCTGTTCACAGCAGCTACTACGTAGCCTAATTGCTGATCCGTGCGCAAGCTTGAGAAAAAACCTGGCGAGATAAGATGGTGTAACAGATAGGTTCTCGCTCTGTCAGTCAAATCGTTGCCCTCGGCCTGAACGTAAAGAAGCAGAGCGGAATCATCATGATCAAAAACTAACTTAATTTCCCTAGCACTACCAAGCTCAAGAATTTCTGGCTCTTTTTTGCTTCTTTTCGTGTTGTTGAACAAAGACTCATAGAGCTCAATTACCTGGAGAACTTGAGCGCTATCGACATTGCCGACAAAAAGAGCCTCGAGCGAGACGTTTGAAAACTTTCCAGCCCGCCAATCTAAAAGATCATTTGGGCTAATGTCAGCAAGCGCGGCAGCTAGCGCTTCGATTGGCCAAACACTGCTTACCAACTCCTCCTTAAGTTTTCGTCCAGCCTGCTGATAAGGTTTGTCGAACCTTTTGTTGTCAAGCTCTTTAAGAAGTTCATCTTTAAGAACTTCAAATCTCTCTAGATTCAAATTTATCGATAGAAGCTTGGTGAGAACCTCTTCGAGCAAAAAAAACTGTTTTTCCGAGTACCCCTCCAGAAGGACTTTGAAACCTTGAGAAACAGTCTCGATTTCATAATTCAATCCGGCAAGGTATGCAGGATAAGACATTGAGTTTAGACCATCTTTCACAATCATTGCGTAGAGAGTCGCGTAGGCTTGATCCCTTGCTGAAAAAACCCCCGCACTTGTCTCTATTTTCATTTGCGATACCACTTTGGGAATCTGAAAATCTACGTCACTGTCTAGATAAACTTTTACGCCATCTTTTTCCAGAAACAACTCAGGCGGCCCTTGATTCGCTTCGATTAATTTAAGAGCGCTAGGTATAAAAGGGTTTTTTTTGGGGAGCTCCTTTAAGTGAGAATCAATGGCATCTAAGTTTATTGGATTTCTGTCTAAGTCAAAAGAGACAGAAAAGTTCTTTTCAATTTCTTTGCCTCGGAAATCTGGCGAGGAAATAGAAATCAACACATTTTCTGATCTTAGTTCAGAAAGATACTCGCCGATCATTTCTTTATCGAATTCCTCCATAAAGTAGGGAGCCGAAAGGATGACTCTCGGAGGGTATTTGTTTAGTCTTGGTGATAACATTTGCACAGACGAAATAGCAGGCATTTTTTCTGCAAATCGAAAGCCAATTCCTGCCATTGTCGATTGTTCTTGATACCGCCAAGACTCGGCTCCCTTGAGATTAATCATCTCGAGATAGTCGAACAAAAGCCGGTTGATACCAGGGATACGGGAATAACCCTCTTTTGTGAGGTCCATTGAGATTACAAGGAGACTATTTGTTTCATCGTAGTCTACCGAGCCCGCGAAAAGTGACTCGATCCAACCTTTTTGAACCAAGAGCTCATGGAGACTATCAGCCCCCTCATGGCCGATAAGATTAGAAATATAAGCGAGGGGCTTCGTCCTGTATTTCTCTCTCGCTGAATGCAGGGGAAAACCGTACGAAATTCTCCGGATGTTTTTGATGTTATCATGGCGCAGTGTCGCTGGAAGCGTACCCTTTTTGAACAAAGGCTGATCGATCCCTATGTCGCTCAAATTCCGATTCTCTATTTCTGATACTGTCCCTACTACCCAGGATTCCATTTCATCCAAAGTTTCATTGGTCAAAACTACCAAGCCCATTTGATTGGCGGAGTAATTCTCTTCAAAAAATATTAGGAGATCACGATGCACATCGCCAGCAAGAGTTTCCAGGTTTCCTATATTGAATTTAGTTTGTGGATGATCTGGATTAAGCGCTTCTTTACTTATAGCATTTGAACGCCATCCATCATCTTTGAATTGCATTTGATATTCTGCATTGACGGCATTTTTCTCTCGTTCTACGTACTCTTTTGAAAACAACGGACCAATAAAGAATTGTGAGAATCTATCGAACCCCTCTCTAAATGCGTGGGACCCAATGTCGAAAAAATAATTAGTATGGTCAGACGCGGTATAAGCATTTGAGCTGCCGCCGTTCGCTCTGACAAATTGCAAGTATCCGTCCGGCTCAGGGTACTTTTCGGTGCCAATAAACAGCATATGTTCTAGGAAATGCGCCAACCCCTCTCGGCCAATAGGGTCTTGATAGCTGCCACGGTAGACGGTCATCGATGCCGCTGATTTATCCGCGTCAAGATCAGACACAAGTAATACCTTCAGACCGTTTGAGAGCTCTAGAAAACGATAGCTTCGATCATCTGTTTCACTTTTTTCGATATCGACAATTTTCTGTTTGTAGACGCTCTGACTTCCTAAGTCTGAATGGCAAGAAAGCAGGTTTAAGCTGAGCAGAAGCAAAAAAACAAACCTTGGAAAGGTTCCCAAATGAGGCTCAACAAAGCCGGTGAAAAGATTCTTTTTAAACACGAGAAATCTAAATAGTGAAACGTAAGGTGGATAGTACCGATTAAATGAGTAAGAACAAGATCTGTTTCAATTAGACAAAATCATTTGTTTTTTGCAACTTGACGGCAACGAAAACAGAGTTAAAACTAATAGCTAATTTTTAAGTCATTAAATTAGGAGGTCAAATGTCCAAAAAAGCAGAGTGGTATTATTTTAGGAAAGGCTGAACTACTTGCACAAAAGCATCCAAGTTTTTGGAAGCAAGAAAAATAAATATAGCGGAGACGGTTTTGGCCAGCAAAAAACTCCAAGCCGAAGATGCTGCCGGGTTATTGAAGACCGCAACAAAACTGATCGCAATGAAGGGCAAGAAAGTAGCGGAGTATGACACAACAAAAAATTTGCCTGACGGAGCTTTAGACTCGATGTTAGGGCCGACTGGGAACCTGAGGGCGCCGACGATCAGAGTGGGCAAAACCTATCTTGTGGGCTTCAACGAAGAAGTTTTCGAAAAAGTATTCGGATAAAAAAACAAGGGGGAGCGAAGAGTTTAATCTCCCCTCTTTTTTTCATGCAACGTTCAAGGAAATTATACCAATCAGTTTTCAAAGATGTTTCATCTCAACGACCTTCTATCTGATCCTCTCGGCTTGCGGTGGAGGATCTAGTCAGGACGCGGGATCTGGTTCCACGTTAATGGAAGAAATGCTTCCTAGTGCACAATCATTATCTTTTTTGGAAAAAGTTCCAAGAGGATCTGTTACAAACGCAAATCCCAAAAAAATTACTATCAGTATTGCGCATAAATCATATTCTGATGCGACAAGCGATTTCCATATTGATTGCAACAGACCCAATCTGAAAAAAATCTTACGGTCGCTACAAGATTCAATTCAAGAGTTTGATCAAATTACTCAACACATCGTAGATTGTGAATTTGAAGAAAACACCATTTACTCTATCACTCTGAGAGAAACGGATCCGACTCGGACTGATCTTGAAAGTTCACATAAATTTTCAACAGGTACCGGGAGCAATAATTGGTTAAGTATTCAAGATACTTTAGTGCTCCAGCAAGAGGACATTGCCGAACTCTTTGAGAGCTATATCAACGGAGCACTAATAACCAAAACCGGTATGTCCCCAATTATCCAAGATATAATTCTGAAACCAGTTATCGGCGTTGCCGATCAATTTTGGTCAACTTTAGTCAATCCGACACCTATTTATGATGTAGTTTCGGAGAGGGTGCTTTACGAATCACAGGATCCCCTTGGAAATCCGAGCGCAAACCTTAAAGGGCTCATAAGCTACCCTTTGATAGGATCCGAAAGCAACTTTTCCCCGAGAAATCAAATGATTCTTCTCTCTCATGCGACTGGTTCTACACCAAGCGATTTAGATCCGGAGGATGCTTGGTTTATCATTGCAAACCATCTTGCCTCGCGAGGCTACTTGGTTGTCGCGCCGGATAACTATGGAAACGGCTCTAACTCTCTTGAAAATGAAACTTATCTTCTTAGTTTTCAAACCGCAATTAATAGCCTCGATTTGTTGGGTTTAAGCCTAGAGTCTTATCCCTCTATTTATACTGGGAACGAAATAACCTTAATCGGTTATTCTCAAGGTGGCCACAGCGCAGTGGGGATTCTCTCGCTTGCTCAGCTAAAGTTTAAAAACTTGAATTTTTCTCAGTCATATATAGGCGGCGGACCTTTAAATTTATATGGCACCTTCAAAGGAGTTTTGGAAAACTTAAATGGGGTTTGCAAGGGAACAGGTTATTGTGAATTGATTGACAGCAGCACGAGCGAGCCTTTTGCAACGGATAGAATTCTGCCTGGGTTTTTACAATACTCGGATACTGGCTTGACCACCGACGATTTGATTGAAGGCGAGCGTCTAGCGCGAGATTTCATTGACGAGTTCCTAGAGATGGATCCTGCATATGAAAAGTTAAGAGGGCTGCTAGAGATTAACAGCTTTACTAACATCGCGAATCCCGATGCCTTTTTTGCACCAGACACTAAAATAAACTTTTATCATTCGGAATTCGATCGTCTCGTGCCCGTCGCCAACACGGAGGAATTCGTAGAACTATTTTCTGAGCATGTTAACTTGAATTTCGACGCCTCAGGATGTAGCTCAAACTCCTTCAAGATAATCTCTGAAAACGCTGATAAGGCAGGCATTGTGCACACCTTATGCGCCTTAGATGTGTTTGATACAATCATGAACGAATTGAAGTAAAGTATAGGATTTATAATTTTTAGAAAGACGAGAACTTAAACCTATTCAAACCCTCTTTCAAATATACTCTCCCTTCCAGTCCAACCATGTCTTGCGTCGTCATTGTTTCCAATAGAAAGGAGTCACCCTCTACTATCGAAAAAAATCGAGGGCAACTTCGGTCATCCAATGACTTTCCTATCCTCCCAACGACTAGTCCTTGGCTCGGTCGATTCTCTCGGTCGAACAAAACAGTATAGGTTTCTACCACTGCTTCACCGCTGGGGTTTTCTGTGAAGGAAACATCAGGAATTGAGTCAATAACTGTCTGATATTTTTCAGGCAGGGTGCGTGACCAACTGGGTTCCCTTCGAACAGTCGAGTAAATACCTGCTGAGTGCTTACTGAAGTAGCCACCGTTGGCCGTAACGAGTCCAAAACTCTCAGGGTGCTTCCTTAGCTGGTCAACCATCGAAGCTATAGAATTCATAACGTAGTTATTTCCGGCCCCCCCATGAAAAGGAAGACCGCCAGTTACCGTTAATGGCCTCGGGTCGTCCGGAGCGACCCCGAAAGCGTCCCTCGCAAACTCGACCGCGCTTGGGAAACAGGAATAAAAGTCGATGAAACTAATATCACGCATCGACAAATCTCCACCAACAAACACTTGCTCCGCCATCACGCACATGGCTTGGCTCGAGTGAAAGTTTGATCTTGTCGAGAGTGGCTTCTCGATCGTATCGGCAGCTCCATGCAAATAGATAAACTTGCGTCTGTCGATACCAAGCCGAAGGGCTCGGGTTTCGGACATCAAAATAATGGAAGCCCCCTGATTTATTTGGTTCATCGCGTTCATATACTTTGTATATGGCCATGCAACCATTCGGTTTTCTGCAGACGAATACGCTATCTCTTCGGCCGATCGTTTTATGGGATACCAGGCGTGGGCACTTTTCTCAGCCACTTCAGTGAAACTCGAAAACAAGCGACCCATTGACTCCTGATGTTCGTCGATAGGCACTCCTAGATGATGCCGGTAAGCATTTTCTGCCATTGCATAGAAACCCGGTGCAAGCCACAAACCGTGCTTTTGCTCGTGCTCAGTTGACATCTCATGATTCTTTACTAAGAACTGGGGTTCAGTCGACGACGGCTCATCCCATGCTGGTTGATTCCCAGTAGTCTTAACGATCTTCCTCGCCGTTGCCATCGCCTCGGCGCCTGCTAAAACAACGAAATCACATTGACGCTCGGCGATCGATTCACTGAAGCGATTTACTAGGTACTGGGGCCCGTTACCGCCGTTGGGCATTAACCATTGCTTAGCGTTATTTGCTCCGATTCTCCTTGCCAAAGCTTCAGGAGAATTCTTGGTTGCTTCTCTAAAACTTTTCACCACCGCAAGGATATCGAGCTCGGCCACCGTCTCTACAGAAAGTCCAGCATCTTCAAAACTATTAGCAACTGCCTTTTCCATTAAATCAACCGGAGAAGAAGATTCTAAATCAAATTCTTTTTCTGAGACCTGTCCAACGCCGACTATCACCGGCATTTCTCTATCTTTCATATTCGATCCTCAGGGAACAATTCGGTTGACACAGAATACTCTAACACCGGATCGACGTCGAAATAGTGCGCCAAATAAGCGATGAATTTTGTGGTTTTTTCAAAATATTTAAACCAAGATTGATAAGTATAAAAGGAGGGGTATCAGATGAAACAATTCTTACTACTACTTCTGTGTTTTCCGTTAGTGGTTAATGGGTCAGAAAATCAGGCCAGGAAAATCATTAATGAGATGGAAGAACTTTATCGAGGAAACTCAAGCGAGCTCTCGATGACCATGCAGGTAAAAACTCCTCAATATAGCCGGTCCCTAAAAATGTTTGGCCAAACGCTAGGAGAAGAACGGGCGATCTTTAGGATCATATCCCCAAAAAAAGATAAAGGGATCACCACCCTTCGAAGGGATAAAGAAATGTGGAATTTTTTTCCAAAAATAGACAAAGTCATCAAAGTTCCGCCTTCAATGATGATGGGCTCTTGGATGGGTAGCGACTTCACTAACGATGATCTCGTTCAGGAAACAAAGCTGGTAGAGGAATATAATCTAGAATTAGTAATAGATAGCGAAACCTTCCTCATAATTCTTACTCCAAAAGAGGAAACCGTTTCCCTCTGGGGCCAAATAGACTACCTGATACAGAAAGATCCGCTCCTTCCTCTGAAACAAAGCTTTTTCGATGATTATGGAACCAAAGTAAGAGAGCTGGTTTACAAGGACCCAAAAATGTTCGGTGGAAAACTCTTACCTTCAGCAATGGAAATGATTCCTCTCAATAAGCCAGGTCACGTCACTAAACTTTTTTACAATCAAATTGAGTTTGACCCAGAGGGTGTATCAGAAAAATCATTTTCATTGCGCGAACTGAAGAAAAGAATTTGAACAACTATGTTTATTAATTTCGCGTTACGAAATATTTTTAGACAAAAAAGACGCTCCTTTCTTACGGGGCTGAGCATCTCAGCGGGGTACGTTTTCTTTGCTTTAACGCTTTCCCTGATTGAGGGTTCCTACAGTAACATGATCAAATTATTTACCGAGAATCATATTGGGCATATACAAATCCATTCAGATGATTACCTCAC
>CAJYCI010000021.1 GCA_913428515.1 uncultured Gammaproteobacteria bacterium
TTGAAAGAGAAAACGGAGAAGATTTATTTGTCCACTATCGTTCAATTAAAGGGGAAGGATTTCGATCTCTCAAACAGGGATCACGAGTAGAGTTCACAATCATAGAAACTGAAAAAGGTTTTCAAGCCGAAGAGGTAGTCGAGATATAGTTTTTCATTGTCTAGTTTAGAAGAAACCTAGGGCGGAATCCTTTTAAGTTGTTTTTGATAAGATAATCTTTCCTGTTGTGTTGTTTGAAGCCATCAGTTCATGAGCCTTCTCTGCTTCCGAAAAAAGATAGATAGCCTCAACAACCGGTAAAACATCTCCTGAAACAAATTTAGGCCAGACTTCTTTTTCAAGGGTTTTCATCAATGAAGCTTTCTCTAGGAGAGACCGATTCCTCAGGGTAGAGCCAATAATTTTTATTCGCTTCGTTAATACCTCAGACAAATTTACGTTGGCCTTACTCCCACTCATTAGACCAATTATAATAAGCCTACCCTCCGGATTTAAGAGTGAAAGATTTGCTTCTAAATATGCACCTCCTACAGAATCGAGAATAACGTCGTAGCCGGAGCGAATGGGAAAAGATCCGACTCTATCCCAAAAATCGGCGGCGTTTCTGACAGCCCCATCGACAGCACCTAACTCGATGCATTTTTTGAGCTTTAATTGAGATCCTACAGTAACGCATGTTCTCGAGTCATAGGCTCTGCAAAGTTGAATCGCGGCAGTTCCAACACCACTAGCCCCAGCATGTATCAAAACGGTGTTGTGTTTTTTAAGTCCCCCTTCATCAAAGAGGTTAAGCCAAGCAGTTGCAAAGACTTCTGGTATTGATGCCGCTTGTTCGAAGGAAAATTCTGCAGGCATTGGCAACACACTCCCCTCGTCAACTGAAACATACTCAGCGTATCCTCCCCCGGGGAGAAGCGCACAAACCTTATCACCACGTTGATACCTTTCGCAATTTCCGCCTACAGACTCGACTATACCAGAGCACTCAAGACCTAGGATCGTACTTGCCCCCGCAGGAGGCGGGTAAAAACCACGCCGTTGCATTAGATCTGCTCGGTTCACTCCTGCACATTGAACTTTTATCAAGATTTCGTTTAGACCAGGAACTGGCGTCTCTGCTTCTTCTATGGTCAGCGAATAATCTCTATTTACTAAAATCGCCTTCATTTTTTTCCTCTTCTAGAAATGCGGAGGGAGATCTGAGAGTTTTTCAGAACCAATATTGTTTTCGATTTTCTTGAAAGATAGCTGTAGGTCTTCGATCATTTTTTCTAGTGTCGTAACTTTCTTTTGGTGATAAATTAATTCTGCCTCCATCTTTTGCATGGCATCTTCCTGGAAAGAAATTTTCTCTTCCAACTCCTGTAGCCGACGGTTAATTAACTCGTTCAATATCTCAACCTAACGTTTATTCCCCGAGACTGAAGCCATTCTTTTAGCTCTCTAACCGAATAATCCCCATAGTGCACCATCGAAGCCACCAAGGCCGCATCAGCTTTTCCCGCTGTCAGCACCTCAAAAATGTGTTCAGGCTTCCCGGCCCCTCCCGACGCGATTACCGGGATGGAGACCGCCTCAGCGATCATTCTGGTAAGTGCGATTTCATAACCGTTTCGAGTGCCGTCTGCATCAATCGAGTTGATCACTAACTCGCCCGCTCCTAACTCTTCACCTCTCAGGGCCCACTCAAGCGCATCGATCGAGGTTCTTTTTCTTCCACCGTCGATTACTATTTCATAACCACTTGGAAACTCACGAGACTCCTTCAACTTCAATATATCCATAGACAAAACAGTATTTTGGGACCCAATAGCTAAAGCACATTCACTTATTAATTCTGGTCGTTGCACAGCGGCCGAATTGACGTTGATTTTTTCAGCGCCCGCTCCTAAAAGTTTATTAGCATCTTCAACATTTCGAATGCCACCTCCCACAGAAAATGGAATGTAAATCTGCGCTGCGACTTTTTCGACCACATTGAGCATTATTCCTCTCTCATCACTCGAAGCCGTAATATCGTAAAAAACAAGCTCGTCGAGTCCATCTTCATAGTATTCTCTTGCGGCCTTGATCGGATCTCCAATGTCTTTTGTGTCAACGAACTTAACACTCTTAGCGAGCTTTCCAGCCCTAACATCTAAGCAAGCGATTATCCTTTTTGTAAGCATCAGGGCTTCCAGTCACCAAAAGATCTTAATATTTTCAGTCCTAACTCTCCGCTTTTTTCAAGATGGAACTGAGTTGCGAACAGATTGTCCTTCGCAAGAATAGAACAGAAATTCATATTTCCATACTCAGTAGAGGATACCATTTCTGTTTCATGAACCAGCTTTGCATAATAACTATGCACAAAATAAAACTGATCTCCGTCCTTGATGTTTTTAAGAACTGGATGTGCATATTTTATCTGAATATCATTCCATCCAATATGAGGAATCTTTAGAGTCCTTTCCGTGAATCTGAATCGTTCACATGCGCCAGACACCATGCCAAGGCATTTCTTGTTTCCTTCTTCGGTGTGATCCAGCATGATCTGCAGACCCAAGCAAATTCCCAAAACAGGTCTCCCACTGCGAGAAAAATCAACGATGGCATTATCTAAACCTCTTTTTTTAAGCGTTTCCATAGCGCTTTCAGCTGACCCTACACCCGGGAAAATAATTTTCTCTGCCTGGAGTATACGTTCTGGATCGCTGGAAATTTCTGATACTAGACCAACCTTTTCGCACGCTCTCTGCACGCTTCTCAAATTACCTGCGTCATAATCGATAATAACGATCATAAAAAATTTCTTCTTTAGTATATTTATAATTAAATAACGGCTTGAAACTCTCGCCACACTCGACCAGGAGAACCTTAGTCTTTATTGGTGAAGGTTACGAGGCTGACAAAAAAAAATGTTAACATTCTCCGCGTGAATATAAAAATTAACAAAGAATCACGGATTCCAGATTACCTTCAATTGATTAATCAGATAAAGGAAGGCGCTTCCTCCAATGAACAAGAAATCAACACTTTAATCAAAGACATAGATAATGCGTCGGTGATTTTGGATCTTGAAAGGTCTGTTGTACTAAAGGCTCTTCGACAATTAGAATTTCAGGGCATATTGTATCGAGAAACCGACCTAACATTCGTCGTGAATAGCCAAGCCGAGTCTTCTCGTTATTCAGCCAGAGGCGTCAGCTCAGACAAAACTGAGGTACTCCAAACAATAGCCTCTTTAGATAAAGGGTTATATCCAAACGCCTTTTGTAAGATCTCTGAAGATTTTTTGTCTGGAAGAGAAGATTATTGCAATCTCATCCACTCTGACGGTGCCGGCACTAAATCTATCGTAGCTTACCTGCAATATAAAGAATCAGGCGATCCGAAGGTCTTTAGAGGAATTGCGCAAGACAGTATTGTTATGAACCTAGATGATCTTATTTGCTCTGGCGCACGTTCATCAATTCTGATATCTACAACGATTAATCGAAACGCCATGAACTGTCCACAAGAAGTTATTAGAGAACTCATATTAGGTACTGAAGATTTTTTGGAATCCATGAGGACCCTCGGTATAAATATTCGATCTGGAGGAGGTGAGACAGCGGATGTGGGAGATTTGACAGGGACCATCATCGTCGACTCCTGTGCCTCCACAATATTAAAACGACAGGATGTGATCAAAAACGAAATATCAGAAGACCTCACGATCTTAGGTTTCTCCTCAACAGGAAAGTCCACCTACGAGACAGCGGCAAATTCTGGTGTAGGAAGCAATGGTTTAACAAGCGCCAGACACGAATTACTTTCGAAGTTTTATAGGGGAAAATACCCAGAGACGGCGGATCTTAGTATTGACCCTGACCTATCTTACTGCGGTAGATGGCGCCTTGAGGATCAACTTCCTGGAACGCCTATGACGATAGGTTCAGCGTTACTCTCTCCGACTAGGACATATGCCCCCTTAATTGCCGCGCTAAGTAACGAATTCAAAGCTGAAATCAAAGGTCTAGTGCATTGCTCTGGCGGCGGTCAAACAAAATGTCTTAGGTTCGGGAAGAATATCCATTTTGTCAAAGACCAGCTATTTGAAGTGCCACCCCTCTTCGAGACTATTCGAACAGCATCAAACACCCCGTGGCAGGAAATGTACAAGACCTTCAATATGGGACATAGAATGGAACTCTATATAAATGCTCGGCATACAGATAGTGTGATCAGCTTGGCAAAGAGCTTTAATATTGAAGCAAGAATTATCGGATTCACAGAGCGAGCAAAAAGCAATTGTCTTACCTTAACAAAAGGCAATCAAAAACTATTTTATGAGAGTTAAACTTTAAATTTCTTTGATAAGGATTGGTAAAACTTGCCAACTAATGGAAGAGAATAAGTAGATTTTCTGGCAACGAATCTAACCGGTCGGTGCAAACCTTTTGCACCCAAGTTAATTAATATTGATTCGTCCAATTTTAGTGTTCTAGCAACGCCTATTGGGACCATCCCGTGGCCGAAACCTGAGATTGCCATCTGAGCGACACTAAAAAAAGATTCTAACGAAACTTCTCTTTTGATCTTCAATCTAGAAACCTCATCACGAAAAGACCGCCAAGCCCCCGAGTAATCTTCTATCGTAATAACTCCAAGGTCGCCTTTTTTTGGAAGTTTTATAGGCGAAAGTCCCGATGGGATTATTACCATTGGTTCAAGCGTCAAAACCTCTGACTGAAGATCAGTATCTAATCGGTCGGATCCTGTACAAACTCCCACCATGAATTCGCCTGACCGAACTCTATCTAGGACTACAGGTGTTCGATGAGTATGAAATACAAATTTCACATCCGGCATTTCATCCTGGACCATATGAAAAATTGCTGGCCCCCAGGAGGACAATATAGCATCTGAAACTCCTATAACGAGATGTCCCTTCGCAGTAACCTCGTCGATGAATAAATCTCTCAATTCTGAAAGTATGGGATAAATTTTATCTACCAACCGCCGACCGTGATGAGTTAATTCAACACGTCTACCTTTTTTCTGGATCAATTTTCTATCGTAATAGCGCTCTAAGGAGGATATCCGCTTACTCACCGCTGACTGAGTTATTCGCAACTCAGTACTAGCTTCCACCATAGTTCCTGTCCTGGCCAGGATAAGAAGCGTCTCTAAATTTTCAATCATTGAGTTTTTTATCTCATTAACAAACGTTACTTTGAATAATGGAAAGGACTATTTTTTTCTAATCCTGATTATTCCTCTTCGTCCAGATGCTTGCGAATCACAAAAAGGAGATCCCCCTCATTAACCTGCTGACCATTTGCCACATTAATGCGTGTAATCATATACTTTTCGCTTTCTCCATAAATTGATCTCCCATCCTCTGCGAAAGAATTTAGATTCATGGGACTAAACATTTTCATAGCTTCTAATTGGCACAAGACTCTTTCTGTTGAAATGAGGTCGCCTTCGTTTACATACTCTGGTTCTGCGGGGGACGGGGATCGGTAAAATATTCCTGCGGAAGGAGATAAAACACGTAGTTCGTTACTTCCAGCTATCTTCAGATTTTCGATATCAAGTTCTATACCTCTTCCTCCTGAAGCCTTCTCTATTTCCGAAGACATCTCATCAAAACTAATTCTCGCTAAAAAATCGTCTAGATAGCCTGTATCGTAGCGACCCTCGATGAAAACCTTGTCTTTAAGTATCTTTTTCAATAGCGGGACGTTGGTGCAAATCCCATTTATCACTACTTTCTCCAGATACGCTGACATATTATCAATCGAATTTTTTCTATTTTTTCCATAGCTGATGATTTGTATCACTAAACTGTCATAAAACGGTGGTACGAATTTCCCCTCGGAAATCATTGATATCAATCTAATATTCTTGTCCACTGGAAGAAAACACTTTGTAACCTCGCCAGGTGTAGGTTGGAAAGAAGCTTTACCGAAACCGTCAGTTACGAGCTTCTCCGCATTCACCCTAACCTCAAGCGCATATCCCTTTTCACGAAATTTCATTTTAGCTATAGATTTGCCTTCTGAAATTTCGAACTGCTTTTCTACGATGTTTACGCCGGTTACGGCTTCAGTAACGGGATGCTCAACCTGAAGCCTTGTATTCATCTCCATAAAATAAATCGCATTATTAGGGACATCATGGATAAACTCGACAGTGCCCACACCCACGTAGTCAACTGAGTCTCCAATTTTTTCAGCATAATTCCTTACCGCCATATTAAGCTCTTTTGACAGCAGCACAGAACCAGACTCTTCCATAATCTTTTGGTTATTCCTCTGTACACTGCAATCCCGAATACCGATAACTTTTGAATTTCCATAACTATCTCTAATGAGCTGCGCTTCTATATGCCTAAGGCTGGTAACGAATTTTTCAATGTAGAGATCGCCGTTCCCGAAAGCAGCCTTTGCTTCTGTAGAAACCTGATGAAATAAACGATGAAGTTGCTCCGGTTCTTCTACCGCTTGGATACCTTTACCACCGCCACCGTGAACAGCTTTTAGAAGGACAGGATAACCAATTTGTTCGGAGATCTCGGTAGCTGTTTCACTGTTGTCAACAATTCCATGGCTTCCAGGCACGACTGGGACACCAATACTCGTAGTCGTATTTATAGCGTTAGATTTGTTCCCCATCGTTTCCATCGAAACGACTGGAGGCCCGATAAAATTGATTCCCTTTTGCCTCACCAAATAAGCGAAATTTGGATCTTCGGACAAAAATCCAATTCCAGGGTGGAGCGAATCAACTCTCTCGGACTCTGCTATGCTTAGAACGGAAAGAGCATTCAAGTAACTTTCATCTGAAGTGTTACCACCTATACAAATTAAAGAATGTTTTGAATCACCTCGAACTAAATCCGCAGCTAATGATTCCATGTCAGGATCTGATTGGATTAGAACAACATTCTTTCCTAACTCTATTGCTCTTGAAACAAGATTTACTGCCGTACAACCTCTGGCGTGTATTAGGGTTTTATCAATTGGACGATACAGATCTTGTTCTTTGGGAGCATTTTTAACGATCACCGGGCTTTGCGCTGAAAAGGTACCCGACATAACTCTATCCACTACCTGCTCCACACTCTCAGTTGGTAAAGGAATATCCGGATCTATCTTTTTTAAATCAGAGTCATGGGATTCACTAAATGGATGTTCTACAAGGCCCGCCATAGAATCTTTTGTAAGAGAAAGATAATTGCTGAGAAGACAATTATAGGGCAAGTTTCTCTCTACTACCGCCTGCCCAGCAAATGGCATTCTTGCTCCGGTTATATAATATGTCTGAACTAAAGGGTGTGTAACAAAGCTTGCTTGCGCACCACCGGTGCAATGACCAAAACCAAACATAATTATCGGCAGATCGTTTTCTCGAACAAACCGAGTAATCCGATCATTCAAAACAGCCATTGTGAAGAGAGCAGCCGCACCCTCTTTTGTCTGCATACCACCAGAAGAGATAAAGCTGATAAGAGGCAATTTTCTAGCAGCACACTCTACTAGTAAATTGCAAAAACGCGCGCAATCTGAATTGTCTATGCTGCCCGCTTGAAAATCGACGTTTGATAAAACTAAACCCGCCTTATAGCAACCATTTTCAGTAACAAAGTCTCCGATTCCTGTTATCAAGCCATAGGGCTTTATACCAGCTTTAAGTGCAGACTCTATACTAGGACGAAATGTTGGAAACGAACACGGATTAGATGACATCAATGTTTCATTCATCTCTTCGAAATTTTGAACAAATCTTTGGATAATAGTGTCTGCAGACATTTTTTTAGATCGATTTTCCAAATTGAGCATCTCGTTAAAGAGGAGATCCCTATATGCGATTGTTAATCGATTCCAAAAATCTTTTCTCCGACCTATTCTCATGGGTTCGATTCGCCCCTCGAATTTTTTCTCTGACTCCAATGAAGAGTAATAATCAGGGAGAATTTTCTCAAAGAAAAAAGTCACAACAACAAAAAGCGTATCTGATTTATCCTTGTGAACAACTCTTATCCATTCTTCTACCGACTTCAGAAAAAGACTGCTTCCCGAATAGGAAGCCAGTTCTTGAATCCATTGGGAAAACGACTCGCTGACTTCCAACTCAGACAGTTCTCTGAACGTATCCGTCTCTAAAGCTTGTGTGATCGACTTTTTCAACAAACCCTCTACGAAAGTCTGTGGAATTCTTCTTGATTCGTTCGCCTCCTTGGCCATTGATACCAGATCAAAGATCATATTTTCATATGCTCTGTCCAAAATCATCAGATTCCTGCATGTTTCTATGAAGGTTTGGCGAACATCGCTGTCAGATATGATCTCTA
Source organism: uncultured Gammaproteobacteria bacterium (assembly GCA_913428515.1). Taxonomy (GTDB): domain Bacteria; phylum Pseudomonadota; class Gammaproteobacteria; order Pseudomonadales; family Azotimanducaceae; genus UBA9659. Next base: position 8,324 of record CAJYCI010000021.1, read on the forward strand.
TGACATCGGCATCTTGTGATAGCTCTTTTTCGTCCAAAATCTCGTTATTTTGAATATGCGACCACAGAGTCTCCTCTAACATCTTGCGATTAACCGCTAAGCTGGAACGGCTCATATCTTCTCCTAACTCTACTAATGAAGGAGAAACAACTATTTCGGAAAACAGATCGGGAAGATATAGAGAGGGGCCTTCTATTATCAGATTTAATTCAGGCACCAGAAGCTGCTTGAGCGCAGTTTCACTTTTTTCTTCAACATAGGCAAAATCAAACAGTTTTTTTCCTTCAAAACTAAAATTCTGTTTTAGTTTTCGACGCCACGGATCATTAGCCTTTGACAGTGCCTTCAAAAGCCTCTTAACATCTTTTATATCCTTACCAAGCAAAAAAAAGTTTTTTGGCTCAGGATTTTCAAGATATGCTATTAAAGCGCTTAAATTATCCTCAGCGCTAGACTTCCATCGATTATACAAATGCAACCCACAGACAAGGCAGAGCTCCCTTAACGAAGCCGAAAAATTGGCTTGAGGCTCGCCAAAAATGAATTGAGCCAGACGTCCGCGCTCTCCACTCAACGCCTTTCTCTTGTCTAAGAAGTTCTTCCATGCCTTACTCAACGATTCTTCATACAAAACACGGTCAGGGTCCTGCAACCAACTAAAAAAAGCTGCACGCCTTTCCCGGTGGGTTCTATCTGCTAACTCACCTTCTGGAACTTCAGCATCTACCAGCCGACCATACTGCGTTACAGTAGTGCTCTTTATTCGACGACGAAGACCTAGGTAGCGAAGATAACGAAAAGTAACGCCAAATATGTTGGGGTATTCAGTCGGCGCAGAGCGCAGTTTAAGAGATGAGTTGGCATTAATCGCGGACCGAGATTCGGAGGGATTAAAATATCTTTCGATGTTCCTGCGATAATGATCGAGAACCTCCGGATGCTCCGAGACGAAATCCTTTGCACTATCTTCTATAGATAAAACCCCGTAAAAAATAGCGTTAATGAGATTTTGTGTATTTTCTGATTCGCCTGGGTCGAAATCTATTATCCCATCTATATTACCTTGCTTATATAGTTCGAATGACGAGACACCTAAAGACTTAGCGCATTCTTGCCAAGACAGATTATATCTTCTAACAAGATTAGCGAGGCCCTTTGGATGAATTGTATTAAATACTCCAGTTCTTAACGAAAATAAGAGATTGCTTGCAGCTAAGGGAATGGCTCCACCCGAATATCCCTGTCCAATAATTATTCCTAGGGTCGGGACATCTGTATTACAGAGCTCGGCTATCAGCCTAGAAATCGAATGGGCCTGATTTCCCGCATTCGCTTCCTCGTAAGAATCAGCACCAGGGGTATCCATCATCGTAACGATCGGGATCGACTTTTTCGCATAGTTGTCTGCAATATCTGCAGCTCTCGAATGATGCGCGGGACCCCAGACACCAGAGTTATATTCCCGATTTTGAGTGATAAAACCTAAAATGCGCTGCTGATTGTTATTTTTAAATAAGATCTCAGCGCAGTAAAGAGGGCCTTCTTCAACCTCGTTAAAGATCTGAAAATCCAGCGATTTAATAATCTTTTTACTGCCATCCCGTTTTGAGTCTTCTGTAGGCGCGACCGTTGCAGCAATATACTCGTCAACCTCCATACCTCTCAAACCATCGACAGCACTATCGATTTGGGACTCTGTCAGCAGTCCTTTTATAAACGAAGCCGGCTCTTTACGGGGAAACAGCGAAAAGTCCTGAGAAAGCTCCTCGGCTTTTAAATAAAGCTGATCGACGGGAGAAATATCCGGTTGCATTAATCCATCCTAATAAATTCTATTTAATTAACAATTTGCAAGCACATAGTCCTTCACACAAAATTCACAAAACAAGGGCAATGTATATTCCTCTAGATCGAATTAATCCGAGTACATGTATCGAATAAGAGATTCGGCCACACAAACAGGTTTGTTGCCGCCTTCTATCTCAATAGTTACCTCTCTTTTCACCTGAACCGTATTGTCGCCCTTAAGTTCCGCTAACAAAAACCTGTGAGATGCTCTGACTCGCGAATTGACGGGCACTGGGGCAGGAAAGCGAACTTTATCTAATCCATAATTGACTCCCATAAAAACTCCCTCAAGAGCCTCAGGTTTGAGTGGCTTGACCGACTCACCTAAGTGGACAATAAGAGATAGCGTTAAAAAGCCGTGGGCTATTGTCACCTTGTATGGAGAAAGTTGAGCTGACTTTTCAGGATCAATGTGGATAAATTGGTGGTCAAGGGTCGCATCCGCAAACATGTTAATTCGATCTTGATCGATCTCTAACCAATCTCCAACACCCTCCTCCTTTCCTTCGACAGACTTGTATATCGCTAGCGCATTTTTCGCTTTTTCTGACATTTCTTTGCCCCCTAATTTTAGATAGCTTCTTATTTCTCTTTTGCTCAAGTATCAAGTTTTGATCCGTTCTTACTGCTTAGAATAGAAAACGCTCAAATATTTGCGATTCCCAAGGTTTTCACAGAATCTAACTGCGATTCGGCTTTTCTTAGATTATAATGGTGAGTCTAAACCACAAGCAAACTGCGGGGAAATCAAATGGACGAAACAGTGTATATTGTAAATGGTGCCAGAACACCAATGGGCGGATTACAGGGCTGTTTTTCAAATATATCCGCTGTGGAACTAGGAGCAGCTGCTATCGAGGAGGCGCTGAAGCGCAGCTGTATAGAAAAAAAAGAAGTTCAGGAAGTAATTATGGGTTGTGTTTTGCCCAGTGGACTGAGGCAAGGACCTGCTAGGCAAGCAGCGATTGACGCAGGAATTCCAGTTGAAACAGGAGCGACCACAATAAACAAGCTCTGCGGATCTGGAATGAAAGCAACAATGCTTGCTGTCGACTCAATCAAGGCAGGCTCTAACCAGCTAGTAATAGCTGGAGGTATGGAGAGCATGTCAAACGCGCCCTATTTATTACCGAAAGCTCGTAAAGGTCTAAGAATGGGACATGGTGAAATCCAAGATTCCATGTTTACTGATGGCCTAGAAGACGCGAACAGCGGAAGATTAATGGGATCTTTTGCCCAAGAGGTGGCTGACGAATACCAGCTCACCCGAGAATCAATGGATGAATTTGCAATAACCTCGCTGACCAAGGCTAAAGCTGCTATGGAAAATCAATCCTTAGCCGCAGAAATAATCCCTATAACTATAAAGACCCGACAGGAACACAAAGTCATTACCGAAGACGAGCAACCAGGCAATGCGCAAATTGACAAAATCCCAAAACTTAAACCAGCGTTTAAGGATGGTGGCACCGTAACAGCCGCCAACTCCAGCTCCATCTCAGATGGAGCTTCGGCTATGCTTTTAGCCAGTGAAACCGCGGTTGAGACTTTTAGTTTAAACCCGATGGCTAAAATCTGTGCGCATAGCACTAACTCCATGGAACCTTCGAAATTCACGCTGGCACCCATAGGAGCAATAAAAAGCATTCTTGAAGTTACAGGCTGGGTGAAGTCAGAAGTAGATTTATTTGAAATCAATGAAGCCTTTGCAATGGTTACAATGCTAGCCACCAAGGAGCTAGACTTAGATCCCAGCAAAGTTAATATACATGGCGGAGCTTGCGCGCAGGGCCACCCGATAGGCTCTACGGGGTCAAGAATAATAATATCCTTGATGTATGCTTTGAAAAAAACCGGGGGCAAAAAAGGCATAGCGGCACTTTGCATTGGGGGAGGCGAGGCAACAGCCGTTGCTTTGGAGCTTGTCTAGCGACAAATCAGTTTTAAGAAAGTACAATTAAAGGATCCATGTAAATCTAGGAGTAAAATGTCTCGCCTGCCGGTTATAGTGAGCTTCGGAGGGGTTAACCCTGCGGGGAGAAGCTCGCTCCATCATGGCTATCGACGAATGGTCATAGAAAAGATCGGTGCCGTAGAGAGAAATAAAACGTTGTCATCTCTTCGCGCGCTGATGAACAAATCTGACGCAGATAGCTATACCAGTGAATGGATTCTCCGCCATAGCCTTATCAGAAAAATAGAAGACAACCTTTTTAACACAGAGGCGGTTCCAGTAAATAAGAGAACCACGCTTTCTTCAGAGCGAGGAGAAAAAACCAACTTTCTTGTTAAAAAGAATCAACTCCCAACAACCTTGCCTTCAAATTGGAAAGTAGAAAAACAAGATGATGGAATGCTCAACGTGGAAGTGGATGGCGAGCTTAGTGTTCTGCTGCCCGATACAATTTCATCAAAAGTGTGCTCAGCCGGTCAATTGCCGACGGGTTTTGATCCAGCAAACCTATATCAATCTCGAAACCACCCCCGAGGACTTCAGTTAACGGTCTTCGCCGCCTCTGATGCAGTCTCATCATTAGGAATAAATTGGGAGCAAGTCAAAAATCGTGTGCCTCCTGATCAAATATGTGTATACGCAAGCAGTGCTATGGGGCAGCTCGACTCAAATGGTTCGGGGGGATTATTGCAAGCTGCATTAAAGGGGAAAAGAACAACTTCAAAAAACCTTCCCCTCGGTCTCGCAGAAATGACCGCGGATTTCGTTAATGCTTATGTGTTGGGTAACGTTGGCACAACAGGGGCGAATATCGGTGCCTGTGCAACTTTTTTATATAATTTAAGACAAGGAATAAATGACATAAAATCGGGCAAGTTCAAAGTCGCTATCGTTGGTGCGAGCGAAGCACCTTTGACCCCAGAAGTCATCGAAGGATATAGGAAAATGGGTGCGCTAGCTGAGGATGAAGCGCTTGCAAAAATAGATAACATCGAGACAAAAAACCTCAATCATCGGCTTGCATGCAGACCTTTCGGAGAGAATTGCGGATTTACTCTATCCGAAGGATCGCAATTTATAATTCTTTTTGACGACGAGCTCGCTTTAGAACTTGGCGCTGAGATCTATGGTTCGGTTGCAGATGTTTTCGTAAATGCGGATGGGTTTAAAAAGTCTATACCGGGTCCGGGCGTTGGGAACTATCTAACTGTAGGAAAAGCTATGGGACTAATTCGCTCTATTCTGGGAACGAAATCTCTCCAAAATCGATCATATATGCAAGCACACGGGACCAGCACGCCGCAAAATAGGGTTACCGAGTCTCACATATTTAATGAATTGGCCAAGGCTTTCGCGATCAGAGAATGGCCTATTACCGCGATCAAAGCATACATAGGACATTCGTTAGCTTGCGCTTCGGCAGATCAATTGATTGCATCTCTTGGAGTCTGGGAGCAAGGAATAATTCCAGGTATCACCACAACCCAGAGTGTCGCTGAAGACGTGTTTGACAAGAACTTGAAGTTCCTCCTAGATCATAGAGAAATCTGTGAGGGAGAAATAGAATCCGTGTTCATAAACTCTAAAGGATTTGGAGGAAACAACGCTACCGCGGCTGTTCTATCTCCCGCAGTCACAAAAAAAATGATGTTAAAGAAACATGGAGAAAATGCTTTACGAAAATACCGTAAGCAGAATCAAATTGTCCAAGAAAATATTCGAGATTACGATAGGAAAATGACTGCAGGAACTATGCTACCTATTTACCGATTTGGAGAGGGAGTTGTTGATGGAAAGGATTTAAAAATCACTGATGACCTCATCTCTATCCCTGGCAGCAAATCAGGGGTTTCGCTCCAAATTCAAAATCCATTCCCCGACATGACCGATTAATACTAATATTTATTGTATTTCCCTGGTGTTACGAAATTCGATATCTGGCCAGCGTTCCTCGGTAAGGGACATGTTAACTCGCGTTGGAGCCAAATAGGCAAGGAAACCGCCTCCATCCAGCGCGAGGTTTGCCTCCGCTTTTTTTCTAAACTCGCTCAAATGTTTCTCGTCTTCGCACTGTACCCATCGAGCTACCGCAACCGCAACGGGTTCATAAGAACAATCCACGCCGTACTCGTCTTTAAGCCGAAAAGCGACGACGTCGAATTGCAGCACTCCTATCGCACCTAAAATTAATTCATTACCCGATAGAGGCATAAAAATTTGCGTTGCTCCTTCTTCTGATAACTGACTAAGTCCTTGTCGAAGCTGTTTGCTTCTCAAAGGATCCTTTAGCGAAACGCGTCGATAAAGCTCAGGCGCGAAATGCGGAATGCCGTGATACCTGAGATCCTTTCCTTCTGTAAACGTGTCACCTATTTGAATTTTTCCATGGTTATGTAATCCAATAATATCTCCAGAATATGCGTTTTCAGCTGCTTCTCTATCGCCAGCTAAAAACGTAACAGCATCACTTACTCGAATATTCTTTCCGGTGCGCACGTGCCTCATTTTCATCCCTTGAGAATAAACACCCGAACAAACACGCATAAAAGCAATTCGGTCACGGTGCTTTGGGTCCATGTTAGCTTGTATCTTGAACACAAAACCCGAAAAATCCTGATCTCTGGAATCGATTGGACCGACTTGAGTTTGTCGAGGTTGAGGAGAAGGAGCAAACTTTACAAAATCATCTATAAGTTCGCGAACACCAAAATTTCGAAGAGCAGTACCAAAATAAACGGGTGTTAGATTGCCCCTTAAATATTCTTCTGTATCGAACGTAGCTGCAGCACCTCGAACCAATTCAATTTGGTCCATAAAGCTGGTCCTTTCTTCAGCCAAAAAACTTTGGGCTTCGCTCGAGCCTAAACCAAGAATCTCCGCCTCTTCTGCCAGGCGAAAGCCCTTTTTCGAATCAAAGATGTGTATCTTATCTTCTTGAAGATTAAACAAACCTTTCAACCTCCCGGCCATGCCTATTGGCCAAGTCATTGGAGCACAAGAAATACCTAGCACGGACTCAATTTCATCCAATAATTCAATAGGATCTCTTATTTCTCGATCCACTTTATTTACGAATGTAAATATGGGAGTCTTCCTCAACCTACATACATCCATTAATTTTATTGTTCGATCTTCTACGCCTTTTGAGCCATCAATTACCATCAGCACAGAGTCAACCGCCGTAAGGGTTCGATAGGTGTCCTCGGAGAAATCTTCGTGCCCTGGAGTATCCAACAGATTTACAACTTGGCCTCGATAGGGGAATTGCATCACGGAAGTAGTTACTGAAATACCCCTTTGCTTCTCTAGCTCCATCCAGTCTGACGCAGCATAACGTCCCGTTTTCTTCCCTTTAACCGTTCCAGCTAGCTGGATAGCTTTCCCGAGAAGAAGCAACTTCTCTGTCACTGTTGTCTTGCCCGCGTCGGGGTGAGATATAATGGCGAATGTTTTTCGCTTTTCGATTTCTTCTTGGATCATAATTGTAGCTGAGTAGTTTTTCTATTGCTGTGGATTATAGTAATTCCTTGCCAAACACTAGCGCATCCTCTCTGTTTACCGCCCCAGGATAATAACCCATTCTTCGTCCGATCTCATTGAAACCAGCACGCTCGTATAAGTAGACAGCGGATCCATTCGATACCCTTACTTCTAAAAAAATAGAGCTTGCACCTTTTCTTTTCGCAATACTAAGAACATGATCAAGGGCTTGCTTGCCAAGCCCTTGATTCTGATGCTCAGGATGGATGCAGAGGTTTAATAAATGAGCCTCTTGCGCAGCAAAAGATAATACAGCGTGCCCAAGGATTTTTTTATCGAGAATAATCCAGCATTCATCACCGTTACATAGGCAACTCTTGAAAATGCCCTCAGTCCAAGGGAATTGGTACGCCTTTCTTTCGTTTCTCAAGACACATTGCAAATCCTCCATCTCCATTCTTCGAAGCAAAACTCCATCCAACATTACCGCCACCCATCTAAAATCATCATCACCTGTCTCTTTTGCAAGGGTGTCTTCAAAAATTCTTCAACCGAGCGGAGCAGCAACACGTCACTGATACCCATTTTTTTTTTGTCCATATGGTCTAACTCAGCCATTTCGCGGAGGATTTCGACCCAGCGTAAACCAAAAAATATAGCGATCTTTGTTTCGTTAAAAATAGTTTTAACTAGGCCAGAGTGTAAATTAATTGAATGGATATTTTCCTCTTCATGCTGCGGCAGACAAAATTCTCGTATCTGGATCGCCCCCGCTTGCTTATTTCCAACCGTAAATTTAGCGATGTCACCCCAAATTTGTTTCTTCAAAACTGTCTGCTCTACATCGGAAAAACAAAATTTCAAAGCACCGAAAGATAAAACGAAGCAAATAGTCGGGAAGTTTTTCGAAGAGACCTTCGCTTTGGAAAAGGAGTGAACGGTTCTTAGCTTCCATTCCTTTACTCCAAGAGCTCGCAGGTATTGAGACCTGTTCAATAGTTTCTTCCTTTAGTGATTTTTTCGTCTAGATGAGGCTCAGATTAAATTTGCTCTTCCTAACCAACGGTGCATCGCAAGTTTCAGCCTCCAAATCCTTGCCGGTTGGTAAATAATCTCTTGCATCAGACTGTCAGCGTATTTTGGGTTTCTGACTCTGCTGCTACAGTCCAGATCTTTACAAAGAAGATTCCCCAAATTTCTCCGTCCATCACTTCCTTTCACCTCGACACTAAAGAAGGCAGTTCCATTGCTTTTATGAACAAAGTGGCACCAAGAGCACATCTCTGATCTGGGATTACGTTGACGGTTATTTTGACGTTGGAGCTTAACTCCCTTGACGCTACCGTCCTTGGGAGATTCTAGCGCGATGAATCCGCTCTTTCCGTCTGGGTGGACCCAACCAAAGTAATCCAATTCTTCCCAAACCGTTTTAGAAATATCGGGCACAAAAAAGTATTTTTCGTCAGAAAACAAGGACTGAATTGAAAACTGATCCAAAGCAAGCATGTTGGGAATATATCATGATTTTGAACCAGTAAAAATTGGTAATAAGATAATGGCTTAAAATGATCGTGATCTGCAAATTTAGATTTTGCTAGATTATCGCTCAAGTCAACCTATCAAAAGCGGTTATGACTAACCGTTGCTTTCTGATGACTGAAGTTGCAGATAATTTTGCGGGCCTAAATCTTTAATGAGAGACTCTTGTGTTTCTAACCAAGCGACATGTTCTTCTTCATTATGAAGGATCTTTTGAACTAGTTCTCCACTTACAAAATCTTTCTTCTCTTCGCAAAAAGCCGCAGCTTCTCTCAAAAGAGGAATTGCAATCATTTCTTGCTCTAAATCACATGAAATGATTTCCACAACATCTTCTCCAATGAGCAATTTGCCCATGCTTTGCAGATTAGGGAGTCCATTGATTCTTAATATGCGATCTATTAATTCATCTGCATGCTGCATCTCTTCTATGGATTCTTGACGCTCTTTTTTTGCGAGCTTTTCATAACCCCAATCCTCAAGCATCTTTGCATGCAAAAAATATTGGTTAATTGCTGTAAGCTCATTTTTTAGAATGTTGTTTAAAAAATCTATGACCCTCGGATCTTGCGCTTTCATATAAAATCTCCGTACGAGCAAAGAAGGTTAACCGAATCGAAATAAAAATGCTATTTTTTTGTTTAAAAACAATGACTTGAGAATGATTTTCACCTGCAATAGCAATTGTGAATTAGGTTGAAATTAATAATGATTCTCATTTACAATAATCTGATGATCGTGTGTATATGCAAAAATATTAACTCCAAAAAGATAGTCCAAGCTCTAAGATCAGGTCTGACCTTGGATGACCTAAAAGTCAAATACGGTTTGGGCAGCCAATGCGGAAGTTGTTTAGAGACTGCGCAGCAGCTCGTCACGAGGACGAAGGGGGAACCAATTAAAAAAATCGCCTGAAGTGCATTAAGTGGCTTTTGTAAGTCGAAAACAGATCACCCCGGCTAGGGCACCAGCTGATCTCGCAACCGCAGGAACGGCTTTTCGATTAAAAGATAGGATAGTCCAGCCAAGAAAAAAGACCCAGAAAAAAATATAGCAATCGCATAATTTGAATCCAGCGGTTCCGAAAGGGAGTTCAAGTAATTAAATAGCAACATGTGCCATAAGTAATTGCTATAGCTGGTGACACTGATAAAAGAAATCATATTGGTGAGACTTTTTGGGAATTTAAATTTAGCGGAATAAAGACAGATTATTAAAAGAGCGGCAAAAGAACCCATCAGCGGGTAGAAAACTGCAAAAGTTACAGGGGTTGAAAACCAACGGTCAGTTTCTCCCGACACTATTTGATAACAAAAAGGCGTAAGCAGAATAAAAGAAAACCCCAGAAATAAAACTAAAGGATTGAAGTGTTTTTGGGCGGTTTTTTTGAGCTCGAAATTGAAACTAAGATAAGCGAGAAGTGCGCCGATTCCCAAACTACCAAAACGAAAAGTAGATTTTCTTATTTCGTTTTCAAAACAAGACAGAGGCATCGAATTATAGGAACAAGACAAATACTCCTGTAACGGATAAACAAAGGAGACAAAAAGAAGAACGAAGATAGACAATAAAAAGGAAATCTTTTTATTAAAAATAGATAATAGAATTATGAGTAAAGGAAAAACCAGATAAAACCATTCTTCTATAACCAGGGACCAGCTAACAGGAACTATATCCCAGTTTCCTAGGATTAGGTCTTGTAGAAAAAAGAAATAGAGGAGATCAACCTCTGCAAAAAAAATCCAAATAAAGAACAATAGAAAAAAGTAGGCTGGTATTGTTCTGAACCACCTCCGCAACCAAAAACGAGATAATAATCTTGCGTTAAGTCCAGCTTCTATTTGCTTAAGTAAAACTGTTCCAATCAAAAACCCACTTAAGACAAAAAAAAGTTCGACACCAAACTTTGCCCCCACGGTCAAGAAGAGATAGCGTTCAGGGGTCTCGGTCAGAAACCTAGAGTGAGATAAGAGAACCAAGATAATAGCTATAGAACGTGCTAGATCTAAACCAATATGTCTATTTTGAGAAAAGTCAGACAAGTCCGGCTGCACCTCGATTTTTTTTGAGTATACCTTGACTGTTTAGGTTGAGAAAAACTCCGTTTTTTTCTGGATCTCGTAGCAAAAAAAAACCTAGCGCTAATCACACGCTAGGCTCTTCTTTGATTAATGCCTGACAATGTCCTACTCTCACATGGGAACCCCCACACTACCATCGGCGCTAAGCAGTTTCACTTCTGAGTTCGGAATGGGATCAGGTGGTACCTACTTGCTATTGTCATCAGGCAAACTTTCATGCTGGGCAGGGATAAATTTGTTTCTGCCCAACAAATTCTAAAATATGTGTAAAGTGTAAAGTCTGACATCCTTTAGTTCCAAGGAAATTATCTATAACTTTTATAAAGCTCAAGTTATATGATCAAGCCTCACGAGCAATTAGTACTGGTTAGCTCAACGCCTCACAACGCTTACACACCCAGCCTATCAACCTCGTAGTCTTCGAGGGCTCTTTAGGGGACTCGAAGTCCCAGTGAGAACTAATCTTGAAGGGGGCTTCCCGCTTAGATGCTTTCAGCGGTTATCCTTTCCGAACGTAGCTACCCGGCAATGCAATTGGCATCACAACCGGAACACCAGAGGTTCGTCCACTCCGGTCCTCTCGTACTAGGAGCAGCTCCTCTCAAATCTCATACGCCCACGGCAGATAGGGACCGAACTGTCTCACGACGTTCTAAACCCAGCTCGC
>CAJYCI010000022.1 GCA_913428515.1 uncultured Gammaproteobacteria bacterium
TAAGCTTACTAAGGTTTCAGGAGCATATTGGAGAGGTGATTCAAAAAATGAGATGCTTCAAAGAGTGTATGGTACAGCTTGGGCCGACAAGAAGGGTTTACAGGCTTATCTAAAAAAAATTGAGGAATCAGAGAAGCGTGATCATCGTAAGTTAGGTAGGAAGCTGGATTTATTCCACTTCAGTGATGAGGCGCCTGGCTCAGTTTTTTGGCATCCCAAGGGTTGGACACTATTTCTTGAGTTGTTGGAATATATGCGGAAGCGGCAAAGAGCGGCGGGGTATGTTGAGGTAAACACTCCGGACGTGATGGACCGGGGTCTTTGGGAAACTTCAGGACATTGGTTTAACTATCGTGAACACATGTTTTCGACTAAAACTGAGGACGATCGGGTTTTCGCTCTGAAGCCAATGAACTGCCCTGGCTCATTGTCCATGTTTTCGCAAGGGTTAAAAAGTTATCGGGATTTACCGTTGCGTATGGCGGAGTTTGGGAAGGTTCACCGATACGAGCCTTCTGGCGCTTTGCACGGTTTGATGCGAGTTCGTCATTTCACTCAAGACGATGCTCATATTTATTGTACGGAAGAGCAAATGGAGCAGGAGTGCATTGATGTAGTGGCCCTCGTATTAGATATCTATAAAGATTTTGGTTTTGAAGATGTCGTTATAAAGGTCTCTACCAGGCCCGAGAAGAGGATTGGCAGTGATGAAATCTGGGATAAGCTTGAAGGAGCGTTGACTAATGCGCTCAATGTGATGGGACTAGAGCACGTGCTTTATCCAGGAGAAGGAGCTTTTTACGGACCGAAACTAGAATTTGTGTTGCGTGACGCTATTGGCCGGGATTGGCAGTGCGGAACTTTGCAGGTTGATATGAATTTACCGAAAAGATTTGATATTACGTATGTTGATGAAAGAGGAAATCGGGATAAACGTCCAGTCATGTTGCATCGCGCTCTCTTTGGTTCTTTGGAGAGATTCGCAGGAATATTAATCGAGAACTACTCCGGAAATTTGCCGGTCTGGCTTTCCCCAGTCCAAGCAATACTCTGCAATATTTCAGCCGGACAGGAAGAATATATAGCTGGCCTGTTGGCAATGCTCGCTAAACACGGGTTTCGGGTAGAGGCAGACCTTCGAAATGAGAAAATCGGGCTTAAAATAAGAGAACATGCCATCCAGAGAGTTCCTTTTGTGCTTGTAGTTGGTGCTAAGGAAGTTGAGAACAACACAGTCTCTGTTAGAACAAGATATGGCGATGATTTGGGAACAATGACCAAATCAGAATTTGTTTTGCTTCTAGACGAGCACATTAAAGCCAAGAGATGGATAAATAGTAATGACGAATCCTAGGATTTTGCTATAATCCGCGTCCCTAGCTGAATTCAAGGAGATAAATTTATCAAAGAAAATTCGAAGAAATCTCGGATAAATGAAGAGATCGACGTGCCGACAGTAAGATTGATTGGCGCAAATGGAGAGCAGGTAGGTATTGTACCAATTGAAGAGGCTCTCAAAGAGGCAAAGTCAGAAAAACTTGATTTGGTAGAAATTGCCCCGTTAGCTGATCCTGTAGTCTGTAAAATATTAGATTATGGAAAGCATGTTTTTGAGGCAAAAAAAGGAAAGGCCGCTGCGAAGAAAAAACAGCGAAGAATGCAGGTTAAGGAAATAAAATTCCGTCCTGGAACAGACGAGGGTGATTACCAGGTAAAACTACGAAATCTTACCCGTTTTTTAAACGATGGCGATAAAACCAAGGTTACGCTTAGGTTCAGAGGGAGAGAAATGGCTCATCAAGAGCTTGGCATGGAACTACTTAAGCGAATTGAACAAGATTTAATAGAGATTGGAACTGTGGAGATGTTTCCAAAAATGGAAGGAAGGCAGTTGACAATGGTGCTTGCTCCAAACGGAAAAAAGAAAGCAAATATAGGTTCAAGCGAGACAAGCGAGACAAGCGAGACAAGCGAGGCGTAATACCATAATTTTTGCCTATTTAGAAATTTCAAAGTAATTCGAGAGAAGGGCAAAAAAAACAAAATTAAGAGAAAGAAAGGGTTACACAATGCCGAAATTAAAAACAAGTAGCGGGGCCGCTAAAAGGTTTAAAAGAACTGCAAAAGGCTACAAGCATCGCAGATCGTTTAGAAATCATATTCTGACAAAAAAAAGCACCAAGCGTAAACGTCAACTGAGAGGAATGAAAGACGTCGCTGCGTCCGATGCGCCATTAATAAAACGCTTGTTGGGAGAATAAAATATGCCAAGGATAAAAAGGGGTGTCACAGCTCATAGAAAACACAAAAAGGTTTTGAAAGCGGCAAAGGGTTACTACGGAGCAAGGTCCAGGATTTTTAGGGTTGCAAAGCAAGCGGTCACCAAGGCTGGCCAATACGCATACAGAGATAGGCGGGTTAAAAAAAGAGTGTTCCGAGCTCTTTGGATTCAAAGGATCAATGCTGCTGCCAGAGAATGTGGTTTATCTTATAGCGTATTTATGGATGGCTTGAAGAAACAGAATGTAGAGATTGATAGGAGAGTTCTAGCGGACTTAGCTCTTAACAAAAAAGAGGCCTTCTCCGCGCTAGCTGATAAGGTAAAAGAATCTAAAGCTGCTTGATCGAAATAGATTTACAAGGCCTTTTGGAAAAGTAGACTAGATACTGTGGCGACTCTAGAAAATATCTTTGGAAGAGCAAAAAAAGAGATCGTTTCCGCGGACGGTTTGGCGTCTCTGGACTCAATTCGGGTTAGGTACTTAGGAAAAAAAGGCGAACTTTCAGTACTCCTAAAAGAGTTGGGGAAACTATCCATAGAAGAGCGTCCTGCCCAAGGCGCCTTAATTAACGAGCAGAAAAAAGAGCTAGTTCAACTTCTAGAATTTAGGAAGCATGAAATAAGAACACGGGTTGAAAAAGAAAAAGAAAAATCAGAGTTTATTGATATCACGTTGCCTGGACTTGGATCCTCGACCGGAGCTTTGCACCCCATAACGCAAGTTCTTAATAGGATTGAAAATTTTTTTTCCTCTGTCGGGTTTTCAGTCGTCGAAGGGCCAGAGATCGAAGATGATTACCATAACTTCGAGGCTCTAAATATTCCTAAGCACCATCCCGCGCGAGCCATGCATGATACTTTTTACTTCAATAAAGAACTGTTGTTAAGAACCCACACATCCCCTGTTCAAGTGAGGGTTATGGAAGAGCAAAAGCCTCCGATTAGAATAATTTGTCCTGGTCGAGTTTTCAGGGTCGATCAACCTGATCCTTCCCATTTGCCAATGTTTCACCAAGTTGAAGGCCTTGTTGTCGATACCAACGTAACATTTGCTGATTTGAAGGGCATGATAATTCAGTTCTTGCGAGCTTTTTTTGAGGAAGACGGGTTGAAAGTTAGATTTAGGCCCTCTTATTTTCCTTTCACCGAACCCTCAGCTGAGGTGGATGTCTCTTGTGTCAATTGCGGCGGAAAGGGGTGCAGGGTTTGTAGCCATACAGGATGGCTTGAAGTGATGGGTTCTGGGATGGTCCACCCCAGGGTATTGGAGTGCGCGGGGATCGACCCAGAGAAATATATGGGACTCGCTTTTGGGATGGGCCCAGATAGGTTAGCCATGTTGCGCTACAACATCGGCGACTTGAGATATTATCTAGACAACGATTTGCGATTTTTAGAACAATTTAGGTAGGTTTTCGATGAAGTTTAGCGAGAGGTGGGTCCGTGAGTGGGTAAATCCTAAAAAGGATATAGATAGCCTCGTTAATCAGCTTACTATGGCAGGGTTAGAAGTAGATTCGGTAGACGCGCTTTCGGCCACTCTGGAAAATGTGGTTCTCGCAGAAATAATCTCGGTAGACTCTCATCCGAACGCAGCGAATCTTAAGATTTGTTTGGTTGGAACAGGAACCGCAAAACTACAAATCGTATGCGGCGCTCCAAATGCAGTTCCTGGAATACGTGTGGCGCTTGCGTGCATAGGTGCGGTTCTCGCATCCGGAGAAAAGATAAGGAAAACAACTTTAAGGGGTACTGAATCACATGGAATGTTGTGTTCAGAAAAGGAACTAGGCCTAAGCGAAGAGCATTCTGGCATCGCAGAGTTTCCTGCCGATGCACCCGTTGGCGTCCTAGTTCACGAATATTTGAAGCTTGAAGACTTTATAATTGATGTTGACCTGACTCCGAATAGGGGAGACTGCCTCTCGATACTTGGTATAGCGAGAGAGGTTGGGTTCTTAAATGAGATTGATATCAATAGACCCACTTTTACTTCCCCAGAGCCAAAGTTGCAGGACAAACAAGAGGTCGAATTAGTCTCTTGTGACGACTGTCCAAAATATCTAGGACAAGTCGTAAAAGGGATTGATTCGAGCGCGCCCACGCCAGTCTGGATGAAAGAAAAATTAAGACGAGGTGGTTTGCGTTCGGTCGACCCAGTGGTTGATGTCACTAATTATGTGATGCTGGAATTAGGACAGCCTTTGCATGCTTACGATTTTGATAAACTGGAGGGAAAGATAGCTGTCAGGAAATCAACAAAAGGAGAAAAAATTCGGCTGCTGGACGGGAATGAGACTTCGATTGAACATGGATCAGTTTTAATTGTCGATCAAGCGGGTCCCGTAGGGTTAGCTGGAATAATGGGAGGACAGAGAACCTCTGTTTCAGCAAGCACTGAGAATGTTTTTTTAGAAAGTGCTTTTTTCTTTCCAACCTCTTTGTCAGGAAAAGCCAGAGCCCATGGCTTGTCTACTGATGCTTCTCATAGGTTTGAGCGAGGCGTAGACTGGGAAGGCCAAGAACTAGCGTTGGCCAGGGCAATTCAGTTGCTTCAAGAAATCGCGGGAGGAGAAGTAGGGCCCGTAACCAAAGAGCTAAATAAAGAGAGTTTTCCGAAAGCTAGAACGGTCAGGCTCCGTCAGGCCCAGATTGAGAGAGTTCTTGGTATCTCAGTAGAAAAATCAAGGATAGAAAGCATCTTCTCTAGATTAGGACTTGTTGCGAAATTCCTAGATTCGCGCTCTGAAAAACTCTGGGAAGCATTAATTCCCTCTCATCGTTTTGATTTAAATTTGGAAATAGATTTGATTGAAGAAATCGGAAGGTCTTTTGGCTATGATCATCTCCCCAGCAGAACGCTTTCGGCAAATTTAGAGATTTCGCCATCTTCCGCCAATCATTCCCTTCAAAAAAAAATAGCAGGACATCTTGTTTCGCGAGGTTATAACGAAGCGATTACATACAGTTTTGTAGACGCTCAGACTTCAAAGTTGTTGAAATCAGAGGAGAATATCATTCATCTCGCCAACCCACTTTCCTCCGAAATGTCTGTCATGCGGTCTAGTATTTTGCCTGGCTTACTTAAAGCTGTTTCGTATAACCTTAATCGCCAGAGAAATCGGATAAGGCTTTTTGAAATTGGTCTTTGTTTTCGTCTGAAAAAAAATGAAGACAGCCTGGCTCTTAAAAACATTAAACAAGAAAAGAAAATTGCTTTTGTAGCGACGGGACATAAAAATCAGGAGAATTGGACCGGCGAATCAGATGAGATAGATTTTTATGATTTAAAGGGCGATTTGGAGAGCATTTTGCTTGTTGCTCAGGTTGACAGAAAAATTCGTTTTGTCAGGAGTTCAAGCTCGGCTCTTCATCCAGGTCAATCGGCAGATATATTTATTGGGGACAAAAAGTGTGGAAGCGTCGGCCGACTAAAAGCTCGGATACAAAACGAACTTGGGTTGCGTGAGAAAGTTTTTCTTTGCGAGATAGGTCTCTCTTGTCTGGACGGTGGAAGAGTGGTTCAGAGCAAAATGCTCTCTAAATTCCCTGAGATAAGAAGGGATTTATCTTTTATTGTGGATGAAAAGGCCGAGGTTTCGGAGATGATTTCCATCGTTCAACAATGTTCCGCTTTGCTTAAAGAATTGATTGTTTTTGATGTTTATCAAGGCGAGGGTATTGATTTAAATAGAAAAAGTATCGGATTGGGCTTGACCTTCCAAGAAGCTTCACGCACTCTTACCGATGTTGAGGTTGATACGGCTGTATCAAATATTATTGATAATTTAAGGTCTGAATTAAAAGCCGAGCTTAGGGAATAAAAGTGACAGCACTAACGAAAGCCGAGATTGCTGAGACGCTCTACGAAGAACTTGGTATTAATAAGCGAGAAGCAAAAGATTTAGTAGATTTGTTTTTTGAAGAAATCCGAGTCTCCCTTGAAGCTAATGAAGAGGTAAAGCTCTCAGGATTTGGAAATTTCGAGTTAAGGGATAAGCGTCAGAGGCCTGGAAGGAATCCGAAAACAGGTGAAGACATACCGATATCTGCGAGGAGAGTAGTTACTTTTAGACCCGGTCAAAAATTAAAGGCTAGAGTAGAGGTCTATGCTGGACCAGAAAAACAACAATGACTTGCCTCCGATACCAGGAAAGCGATACTTCAGTATAGGGGAAGTCAGTTCCCTGTGTCTGGTAAAGCCGCACGTGCTTAGATACTGGGAACAAGAATTTAGACAGCTTAACCCGGTAAAAAGAAAAGGGAACAGAAGGTATTACCAAAGAGAGGATCTGCTTACAATACGACTGATTAGCTCCTTGCTTTATGAGCAGGGATACACCACTGAAGGTGCGAGGCAGCAACTCAATGGTGAAAAGACTAAAACAAATAAAACAAGGCATAAGCAGCTGATTAATCAAACACTGTCAGAGCTAAGAGAAATCTTACAAATCCTGAAAGGTTAAAATCTCTACAGAGAGTGATTCGACAACTAGATTGCGTGGCAAAGCTTAAACGAGTGCTTATAGATGCAGGTTTTGTAAATAGAGATTCCAAAGAAACTACTCGGGGCGTGGCGCAGTCTGGTAGCGCACCACACTGGGGGTGTGGTGGTCGTAGGTTCAAATCCTGCCGTCCCGACCAAACCCAAAGGTCTAGCTCGATGAAAAAGACCATCTTAATTAATTTGTTTTATTCTCAAGAAAAAATGGATTTCTCTTGGAAACCTTTAGCACTTTAGTTCAGTCTCCCGAGTATTTTCAAATCCTAATTTTTTTCGTTTTGAGCACTTTTTTTTGTTTTATTTTTCTTCTATGTTTTCTGAAGTTTTGGACTGCTTTCGCCCAGTCTCTAGAACCTAATTTAAATCTTCATAAAAGTCCGCCGTCTGGGGCTGGTCTTGTTTTTTCATGCGTTTACCTGCTTACTGGACTGATTCTAGATGTTGCTGGTTACAGTTTCCTCGAGAGACCAGATTTGTTCTTTTACCTAACACCTCTTTTTCTAATGTCGGTAGCAGGTTTTCTCGACGACATCTTCGAATTTCCGTGGCTACCTCGATTAGTTTTTTACTTTCTGACTTCAGTCTGCTTCGTGGTCTTTACCCAACCAACTGGACTCTTGACAGAGCCTGAATTAAAAAAATTTGACATGGTAATCCTCTCGCTATCAATAGTAGTTCTTTTATGGATGACTAATATTTATAACTTTATGGATGGCATCGATGGCTTGGCTGCAAGCGAGGCAATTTTTGTTTTATTATCTGTATCACTCATGTGTTTGTTTTTTAGCGAATCAACCCCTTCGCCTTTTTTATTTTTTTTGATTGGCCCCTTAATTAGTTTTTTACTACTCAATCTACCAAAAGCGAAAATTTTTATGGGTGATTCCGGCAGTATTTTTCTCGGATTTTTTTTTGGAGTTGCGCTCTTGCATGAAATTGATGTTTCAGTATGGTGTTGGTTAACTCTTTTGGGTATGTTCTTAGCAGATGGAACTTCGACCGCCATGGTTCGTTTTTTTCGAAGACAGAATCTGGCTAAAAAACATCAATCCCATTTCTACCAGCATCTTAGCAAGAGATGCGGTGTTTGGAGGGCCTTGATTTTGATTCAATGTTGCAACGTGTTTTGGTTGTTCCCGATGGCATTACTTTGTTTTCTAAACCCTCAATATGGAAGCCAAATTTTTATCGTTTCTATGTTTCCTTTATTAGCGATTCACTTCTATTTTGGGGCTGGACGCACTGAGCCCCATTTCTTTCGAGAATAGTAAATGTTTCCAAAAAAGAGTCGAGGTAACTTGCGCTTCAAAAATAGGTTAATAGGGTTGATAGGTCTTGACATATTTTTGCTATGTTTTTCGTTATGGTTTTCTGTCGCTCTTCGTTACGGTGACCTGAATAAGGATATGTCTCTTTTTTGGTGGCAGTTCCCACTAATTTCTGTTGCCGGAGTCTTTGTTTTTTCAAAGTTAGGACTCTATCGTGTTGTTGTGCGACATATCGGATTTAGTATCCTTAAGCCTGTAATGGGAGGTGTCTTTGCCGCAGCGATTATAGCGTCGGTGGCTGCTTTCGTTTTCGAAGCATCCTCTTTCCCGCGCTCAGTTCCAGTCATTTTCTGGTTTATCGCTGTTTCACTACTTTCTGGCGCACGAATCTTTGCTGTTAATTATGTGTCTTCTTTGTTTTATCTCCGCACCAATCCTGAACCCGTAGCGATTTATGGTGCTGACCAGTCTGGCGCTCAGCTCGCGCTTTTACTAATCAATGATCGACGTTACCAGCTCCTAGCGTTTGTTGATGCAAATAAAGAGAAACGAAGAACCACGATACATGGGATTCGAGTCTATGACCTGGAGAATATTGATCGGCTTACCAGGCGATTGAAAATAAGAAGAATTTTCGTGGCCGACGATCTTAAAGACAGATCCGCGGGATTAGCCGTCTTGGACAGACTTTCTGACTTGCCTGTACTTATAAGCTCTTTGCCGAAAATAAATGATTTTTTAGCGGGGAGATTGGATCGGTCTGCGATTCAAGAAGTCGGTATCAGCGATCTTCTGGGTCGAAGGGTTGTGCCTCCGAAAAAAAAGTTAATGAATGATGCTGTTGAAGGTAAAAATATTCTGATCACAGGCGCGGCAGGTACAATAGGTTCCGAGTTGTGCGATACGATCGTCTCTCACGAGCCTGCTAGCTTAGTTCTTTTGGATCATTCCGAAATAGGCCTTTACAACTTGCAAAAGCAGGTGGAAAAAAAATTGGCGAATAAGAGTAAAATTATTTTTCTCCTAGGGTCTATCATGGATCAAGACTATCTAGAGAGTGTGGTCTCTAAATTTCGGATAGATAAAGTTTATCATGCAGCAGCTTATAAACACGTGCATTTGGTAGAAGAAAACATAATTTCGGGTGTGCGCAATAATGTTCTGGGAACTATGAATCTTATCAACTCCATCCGGCGATCCTCTGTTGAAGAGTTTGTCCTAATTAGCAGCGATAAAGCGGTGCACCCAAAAAACGTTATGGGTGCAACAAAGAGACTCGCAGAAATGATCGTTTTGAATTTCGCAAAGAAGGATTCAAGTAAAATATTTAGTTTGGTGAGGTTCGGAAATGTAATGAGATCTTCTGGCTCAGTTATTCCTCTTTTTGAAGACCAAATTAGAAATGGGGGGCCAGTCACCATAACCGATGGGAGAGCAACTCGGTATTTTATGACTACACTTGAAGCATCTCAGTTAGTAATCCAGGCAAGCGCAATGGCGGGGGGGGGAGAAATTTTTGTTCTGGATATGGGTGATCCGATAAGGATTGAAACTTTGGCAAAAAAAATGATCCACTTGCATGGAAAATCTTTCGTTGGCGAGTACGAGGGTAATGATCAGGCGAATGAAATAGAAATAAAATACACGGGATTGAGAGCAGGAGAAAAGCTTAAGGAAAAGTTGTTCGCTTCCGAGAAATTTATTAAAACCAGTCACCCTCGAATTTTTGTATCTTCTGAAACAGACGCAAATATATTTGGGATCGAATCTATCTGCAGCGCGTTGGAAAAGGCTTGCAATGCGGCTGATCATAAAGCTATAAAAGGAATCCTTGAGGATTGTATAGATGGTTTTGAGTTGGAAGACATCTCATTGGATCCGAGGTCGTGAAATTTGTAAAAATTATATTAAGAGAACTACTGGCGTAATAGGAACGCACTGGAGTTGATCATAAAAATGCCGGATTTTCATCAACATAAAATCACTTTAGAGCAAACAAAAAATTGAAACTAATTCCGATAATTCTTTGCGGGGGTTCGGGCACTCGTCTTTGGCCCTTGTCTCGAGATACTTTCCCTAAGCAGTTCATAAACCTCAAAGGAGACACCTCGCCGCTGCAGGAAACCATCAGGCGTAGCGCACTGATAGAGGGAATCTCTCCTCCAGTTCTAGTGTGCGCCGAGGAGCACCGGTTTCTTGTAGCTGAGCAGCTTAGAAGCATGGGAGTAGACTCGTTTACTCTCTTGTTGGAGCCGGTTGCCAAGAACACCGCACCGGCACTGGCTTATGCAGCTAGTTATATATTAAGAGGTGAAGATGCCAATCTCCTTGTTCTTCCCTCTGACCACTTCATTGAGAGCGACGATTCATTCTTACAAGCTGTGCAAAAAGCGACCACGTATTCAGAGAATCAATTCTTGGTTACGTTTGGGATCGACCCTGTTCGTGCTGAAACGGCCTACGGTTATATGCTTAAAGGCAAATCAAAAGAAGATGATGTCTTTATGGTAGAAGAGTTTATCGAGAAACCACATAAAGAAATTGCTCAAAGCTATTTAGAGTCCGGCAACTATCTTTGGAATAGTGGCATGTTTGTCTTTCAAGCAAGTTCATATATAAATGAGGTACATAGAAATCGTCCGGAGACGTTTCAAAAAATCTTTGATTCGATGTCCACACTGAAAGAAGAGAAGGACTTTGTTCGGATCGGCAAAGCGCTCTATGACGAGATTGAGAGTGAATCTATTGATTACGCGGTAATGGAGGGTGCTGATAACGTGCTCGTAGTCTCGCTTGATGCGAACTGGAGTGATCTGGGCTCTTGGGATTCTATGCACGCTGCTAACTTAAGCGATTTGAGTAATAACTCAATTGTGGGAGATGTTGTTGTTAAAGACACCCAAAATAGCCTAATAAGAGCTGAAAGCAGGCTTGTAGTTGCACTTGGCTTAGATGATCTCGTGGTCGTTGAGACACCTGATGCCGTTATGGTGACCAAGTTGTCGGAATCTCAGAACATAAAGAGACTCGTATCAGATTTAAAAAAAATAGGGAGAATCGAGGGTTCGATCCATCAAAAAGGTTTTCGTCCATGGGGGTATTATGAAAACCTTAAGAAGGGAGACCTTTATAAAGTTAAAAGGATATTAGTCCGGCCGAGAGAAAGTCTTTCCCTTCAGCTGCATCGTCACCGCTCAGAGCATTGGGTCGTAGTTCGAGGTGTTGCACTGGTTACTCTTGAGGAAAATATCTTTGAGTTGAAAGAAAATCAATCATGCTTCATCCCCGAGAAAACGAAGCATCGGTTGCAAAACAAAAAACACTTTGATCTTGAAATAATCGAGGTTCAGACGGGCTCTTATTTAGAAGAGGATGATATTGTAAGGTTCGATGACGACTACGGTCGTTGAAAAATCTTTAGGAACTCCTAATATTTGAGTTGCTCTAAAACGCGATATACTTTACCAAACTTTTAATGGATAGCTTATGCTCACCAAATGTTTGTTTCCTGCGGCTGGCTACGGGACGAGGTTTTTGCCAGCCACAAAAGCTATGCCGAAGGAAATGCTTCCGATCGTTAATAAGCCTCTGATTCAGTATGGAGTAGAAGAGGCTATCGAGGCCGGTTTGACTGATATAGGTTTTGTTTCTGGCCGCGGGAAAAGAGCAATAGAAGACCACTTCGATGTTTCTTACGAACTTGAACAACAGATAGTGGGAACATCAAAAGAGCACTTTCTTGCGGATATTAGAAAAATAATCAGTAGTTGTTCTTTTGCCTATACGCGGCAGCATGAGATGAAAGGTCTTGGACACGCTATTCTTACAGGAAGGAATCTGATTGGAGACAATCCGTTCGGAGTCGTTTTAGCAGACGATTTTTGCATCGCTCAGCCTGGTATTTTGAGTCAGATGGTTAATTTATTTGTTAGGTATGGTTGTAGCATCGTCGCAGTAGAGGAGGTGCCAAAAAAAGATACTCAGAAATATGGTGTCATAGATGGAGAGGAGATAGATAGAGGCGTTTTTAGAATATCTGGAATGATTGAAAAACCAGAACCTGAACAAGCACCAAGCAACTTAGCCATCATCGGGCGATATATTTTAACGCCGGATATTTTTATAAATTTAGAAAATCAGGTTCCTGGTGCAGGAGGCGAAATTCAATTAACCGATGCTATAAGCGCCCATGCTAAAGACAATATGGTTATAGGTTTCAAATTCACTGGCCGAAGATTTGATTGTGGTACTCTCAACGGTTTTGTTGAGGCAACCAATACTGTTTTTGAGGGGATGACTCCTTGAGAATAACTATAGTTGGCGCCGGTTATGTAGGCTTGGTAACGGCTGCATGTTTCTCCGAAATGGGAAATAAAGTGATCTGCGTCGATGTTGATGAAAATAAAGTGGATGAAATAAAAAAAGGCAAAATCCCAATACATGAACCTGGTCTCGCGGAGTTAGTGAAGAGGAATCTTGCGGCTGGTCGCCTATCTTTTTGTTGTCAATTAACAGATATTCTAAGTGTCACTGATATCCTTTTCATAGCGGTTGGCACTCCCTCAGGCCCGGACGGGAATACAGATTTAAGCCAGGTCTACGATGTCGCTCAAACTGTAGGAAAGAATATGGTTGAGCCATTAATAATAGTAGGTAAGTCTACCGTGCCTGTTGGCACTGCAGAGAGAGTAAAAACGATCATCGACGAAGAAGTGAAGAAAAGGACGCTGGAATTAGAGTATGACGTGGTGAGTAATCCTGAGTTCTTGCGAGAAGGTAGTGCCGTTCGTGATTTTATGTACCCTGATAGAATCGTGGTTGGAGCTGAAAGTAAAAAAAGCCGACAGGCAATGGAGATTCTCTATTCTCCCTTCGAAAAAAAACAAGACCGCCTTCAGTTCGTGCGAGTCAGAGATGCTGAAATGATTAAATATGCGTCTAATGCAATGCTTGCAATGAAGATTTCCTTTATAAATGAAATCGCAGTTATGAGTGACTACTATGGAGTTGACATAGAGAATGTGCGAAAAGGCATAGGAGCTGACCCGAGAATAGGATCTGCATTTATATATCCTGGCTGCGGATACGGAGGGTCTTGTTTTCCAAAAGATACCGCTGCGATGGAAAAAATGGCGAAAGTGGCTGGCTTGGACTCCAATATCTTTGGAGCCGTCTCAAGGAGAAATGAAAGCCAGCAAGAGCTTCTGGTTGAAAAAATACTTCGATATTTCAACGGCAATATAGAGGGGAAAAGGTTTGCAGTCTGGGGATTGGCTTTTAAACCTGGCACAGACGACATTAGATGTGCGACTTCGCTTAAAGTGATTAGAAGAATTTATCGCGAGGGCGCTCAGGTAGTAGCCTATGATCCGAAAGCGAATAGGAGTGCTGCAGAGGAACTTGCAGATCTCGAGGTAGAGTATGCTGATAACCAGTATACGGCTATCGAAAACGTCGACGCTTTAATTTTGATAACCGAATGGAGAGAGTTCAGGCAGCCTGATTTTTCTCGGCTAAAAAAATCTCTAAGAGAACAAGTGATTTTTGATGGAAGAAATATTTATGATCCAAAAGTTTGTATTGAGAATGGGCTCACTTACATCGGAATTGGCAGGAGTTCAGCGCTTTTTCATTAAATTAATTTTCATCTGGAACTAAATTTGTGCGCGTACTGATTTTTGGACGAGATGGTCAGCTGGGTAAGAGTCTCAAAGATTTACAGCCGAAAGAGATGCAAGTTTTTTATTCAGGAAGATCGGATGTGGATCTCTCGGATCAAAAAAAGCTAGAGGTATATTTACATGCCCTTAAGCCGCAAATAGTTTTAAATGCCAGTGCTTACACGTCAGTCGATGGCGCTGAAACTGAGGTGGATTTAGCATATGCGATAAACTCTGAAGCACCTGCTACCATGGCGAAATACGTCAGATCTGAAAACGCAAAAATATTGCACATCTCTACAGATTACGTTTTTGATGGATATAAGAAGACGGCTTACCTCCCTGATGATCAAAAAGACCCAAAGTCCGAATATGGTAAAAGTAAGCTGGCTGGTGAAACTGCACTGCTAAAATACGCCCCAAAAAATTCGATGATAATTAGGACCTCATGGTTATTTAGTGAATACGGCTCAAACTTTGTAAAAACAATGATCGATTTAATGTCGAAAAGAGCAGAGATCTCCGTGGTTTTTGATCAGAAAGGCTCGCCTACTTATGCAAGGTCTCTTGCTGAAGTTGTTTGGTTGATTCTAGCAGGAAATCGATTTAAGCCAGGAACATATCATTGGACGAATTCAGGAAGAACGACTTGGTTTGAATTTGCAAATCGAATAAAAAAGCTAGGAGCTAGAAAAGGATTGATAACTCAGCCGGCAGAGATATTGCCAGTATCCTCTCAAGACTTTAAAACAAAGGCAGTGAGGCCCAGCTTTAGCGTTTTAGACTCCCAGAACCTAATTGAGCTAATAGATCACCAGCCTTCTAATTGGGAGGCTTCGCTTGAAGAAATGTTAGAGCGGCTGCGTTCTAGGACACAGCCAGATAGTTTGTCGGAAAATGCAAAAATGTAGAATTGTTGGTATCATAACGAGAGATTATAATAACCTGCATTTTAAGACAAAAATTATGGACATTGAATTGCCATTTTCTGAGTTATTTTCAGTCCGCCCTTCGTCAAAAATACTCATCTGGGATTCGAAGACTCTTCTTAGTCGGCTTAATGCTTCTGGAACCAGAATGTCGCTGCGAACTTTGGAGAGGAAGTTGAAAAGCGGTATTTTGCCAAGTCCAATAATGGTGGAGGATATAAAGGATGAGTTTGGTTCCTCTCCAAATGCCTTAATAGTTAAAAGTTGGTATCAGGAAGCACGTCGGAAAAGAAAGCTTTCTTTTGTTTTTCAGAAGGTAAAGAAATCGCGAGGCGATTTGTTGATGGTTAATGACGGTAGGGGCGCGAAGAAGTGGGTCTTATATAAAGGTGAAGCGACGGCTAAAGATATAATTGTTTTTTTTCAAAGCCTTTACGATATCTATGAGAAAGAGCTTGTTATTTGGCCTAATGGAGCTGGGTTGCCTGTTTTGAGGGGTTTGAAAAAAAATAATTCTCGTGACTTTTGCGATCTTAAACGACGGGGATACTTGCAATTTATGACCGACTCGTTTTCGCAAAACACTCAGAAAAGAGGTTTATCTAAATCTACCAAGGAGCGCAGAGAAAAAATGTTTAACTTATCTCATTTGGAAGAGCTCGAGTCCCAGAGTATTCATATTATGAGAGAGGTTGTGGCTCAAACCGAAAAGCCGGTAATGCTTTATTCCATAGGTAAGGACTCCTCCGTGATGCTCAGGTTGGCGGAGAAGGCTTTTCATCCTGGTAAGCTACCGTTTCCGCTTTTGCACGTCGACACCAGATGGAAGTTCCAGGCGATGTATGAATTCAGAGATCAGATCTCTAAGACACCTGGGATAGAGATGCTCGTCCATATCAATCCCGAGGGTGAAGAAAAAGACATTAATCCCTTTGACCATGGAAGTGCTTTGCACACCGACATCATGAAAACCCAAGGCCTGAAACAGGCGCTGGATCAGCACGGTTTCGATGCGGCGTTTGGAGGCGCAAGACGGGATGAAGAGATGAGTCGAGCTAAGGAAAGAATATTTTCATTCCGAAATAGATTCCATCAATGGGATCCAAAAAATCAAAGGCCAGAGTTATGGGATATCTACAACGGTCGTAAACAGCTCGGAGAGAGTTTGAGAGTCTTTCCACTCTCCAATTGGACGGAAATAGATATCTGGCAATATATCCTTCAAGAGAAGATACCGATCGTCCCGTTGTATTTTGCTCAAGAGCGGCCAATCTTGGAGCGTGAGGGAATGATGCTGTTAGTTGATGATGACCGATTGAAAATTTTCCCTCGAGAAAAAATAAAAATGAGGAAAGTACGATTCCGAACTCTGGGTTGTTACCCGCTTACTGGTGCTATCGAGTCGGATGCGGATGATTTAGAGAAGATAATACTAGAATTACTTGAGTCGAAAACGAGTGAAAGAGTCGGGCGTGCTATAGATTCCGATTCCTCGTCTTCTATGGAGAAGAAAAAACAAGAGGGCTATTTCTGATAGGAATGACGGATAAAGATCATGGTCGAGAAGTCTCAGGATTCTACAAAAGAAACGACGAGAATATTCGAGTTAAAAAATGGCTAATTTTATAACTAGGAAAAGGTCCGATGGGTGGTTCTAAAAAAAAGATAGCAGAGTATCTAAATGGGCAAGCGACACTCGATCTCCTCAAGTTTATTACGTGTGGTTCCGTGGATGATGGGAAAAGCACTCTGATTGGTCGACTGTTATATGAAGCTCAGCTTATCTTTGAAGATCAGATCGCAGTGTTAAAAAATGATTCGAAGCGGCAGGGAACTCAACACGGTGAAATTGATTTTGCTCTTTTGGTTGATGGCCTTGCAGCAGAGAGAGAGCAAGGCATAACAATAGACGTTGCTTATCGTTTTTTTTCCACAGAGCGAAGAAAGTTCATCGTTGCAGATACGCCAGGGCACGAACAATATACGAGAAACATGGTCACTGGGGCCTCGACCGCTGATGCAGCTGTTATCTTGATTGACGCGAGAAGCGGAGTATCCGCTCAGACGAGAAGACACTCGTTCATCTGCTCGTTGCTTGGCATTAAAAATATAGTTTTAGCAGTAAATAAAATGGACCTCGTAAACTACGACCGAGAAATATTTTGGGAAATTACGAATGATTTCAAATCCTACCAATCAAATTTAGATTTCCAGACAGTGTCTTCTATTCCGCTTTCCGCCTTGTGTGGTGATAACGTGGTAGAACGATCTCCAAAAACGCCCTGGTACACCGGTCCTACATTGATAAGTTTCCTTGAAAGTTTAGAAAAAAATGAGGAAATAAAAGAAAGCTTTTGCATGCCTGTTCAGTGGGTGAACCGACCTAACTCAGAATTTAGAGGATACGCTGGAAAGGTGATCTCAGGCTCAATTAACCTTGGTGAGAGGGTAAAATGTTTTCCTTCGGGCGAAGAAGCGAAAGTCGAGTCAATCCTTTTGTATAAGGAGAGTTTTTCTACAGCAAGAAAAAATCAGTCTTTAACGGTTACGCTCGACAGAGAAATAGATTGTTCCCGCGGAAGCGTTATCGCTGCTATAGATAATAAGATTGAGTTAGCCGACACTTTCGAAGTGGAATTAGTTTGGATGGACGAAGATCAGGGGCACCAGGGTAGGTCGTACCTATTAAAATCCAGCGTTACAACTGTTGGGGCTTCGTTAAGCGATATAAAGTTCGAGTACAATATAAATACTATGGAGCATCTTTCATCTAAGCAGCTTTATATGAATGCTATTGCATCTGTGACTCTCACTCTAGATAGACCGATACCCTATCAACCTTACAAAGATAATTCTCACTTAGGATCATTTGTGCTGATAGATAGATATACAAACTCCACCGCAGCAGCGGGGATGATTAATTTCGCGTTAAGAAGGTCAAAAAATATCTATCCTCAGGATTTAAATATTAACCGTGTCGCGAGAGAGACCCTCAATGGCCATGAGGCTCGGGTGCTTTGGTTTACCGGATTGTCTGGATCTGGGAAGTCTTCGATAGCTAACTTGGTTGAGCAAGAACTGCATAAAAAAGGTGTCAGGACTTACGTCTTAGACGGAGACAATCTTAGACATGGTTTAAATAAGGATTTGGGCTTCGTGAAAAGCGATCGAGTTGAAAATATTCGAAGGGTATCCGAGGTGGCCAAGCTGATGCATGATGCTGGAATGGTTGTTTTAGTGTCCTTTATCTCGCCTTTTAGAGCGGAGCGAGATATGGCGAGAGAGCTTTTTAATGAGGGCCAGTTTTTAGAAATTTATGTGGACACTCCGATTGAAATTGCCGAGAAAAGGGATACAAAGGGTCTTTACGCAAAAGCTAGAAGAGGAGAGATTCCCAATTTTACTGGAATAGATAGTCCTTACGAGGAACCACAATTGCCAGAGATAAGATTAAATGCTGGTCACGATACGCTGGAAGCATGCGCAAATAAGGTAGTTGAATACCTTTGACACAAGGAACTAGCGGCTAGTAATTTAAAAAGTTGCTTTTCTGTCTTATCGCTCCTCAGTTAAGCCTAACATTCGATCTTTTCGTCAAGGGTTAAAAGAGTTAGAATATTCACTTGCTTTGTGGGTGTTTAGCTCAGTTGGGAGAGCGACGGCCTTACAAGCCGTAG
>CAJYCI010000023.1 GCA_913428515.1 uncultured Gammaproteobacteria bacterium
GATTCTGAGCTAATTTTTTTTGATGATGAGGACTTTGTCAGATTACAATTAGTCCGATATTTTTAGTGGTAGATCTCAAATGAATGATGCCTTGTACGATCTAGATCAATTATTTACTGATCCCAAGTTTATTTTGGTCTTCTCTATTATTTTTCTGACTGCCTTCTTAAGTTTTGTCGTTCGTAGGGTTTTTTCAAAATTTGAGAAACAAACAAAAAAGACTGCCAACCTTTGGGATGACGCTTTCGTCGCTGCAGCTAAAAAACCTGCCGGTTGGTTGGTCTGGGTTGTTGGGATACTATGGGCAATCCAAATCATGGCAGAGAGCACGGGTTCTGACCTAGAAAAATTAATCTACCCGTTACGATTTATATCGGTAGTCAGTCTGTTCGGGTTTTTTTTGACGAAATTCATAACCGAGGTCGAATTTGCGTCTATTGCCATTGGCGGCGACGTTACTACCGCGAACGCTGCTGGGAAATTACTCCGCATTTCAGTAACGATCACTGTTGTCTTATCTGTTCTTCAAACTCTAGGTTTTAGTATCTCAGGGGTGCTTGCTTTTGGCGGTGTCGGAGGCATTGCTGTGGGCTTTGCTGCTAAAGACCTTTTAGCCAATTTTTTTGGAGGGCTTATGATTTACCTGGACAGGCCGTTTTCTGTAGGCGATTGGGTAAGGAGTCCAGATCGCGAAATAGAGGGTACAGTCGAAAAAATCGGTTGGCGGTTAACCTCGATTAGGACTTTCGACCAAAGACCGCTCTATATTCCCAATTCAGTGTTTGCAAACATAGCTTTGGAGAATCCCTCTAGAATGACGAATCGCCGCATTTTTGAAAGGATTGGTGTCCGTTATGAAGACGCGAAGACGCTGCCTTTGATTATAGATCAGGTTAGGGAAATGCTTGCAAAGCATGATGATATAGACTCAGAGCAGACGTTGATCGTTAATCTTGATTCGTTCGGCACGTCGGCACTCGAATTTTTTATCTATGCGCATACTAAGACAACTGATTGGGTCGGGTTTCATCATGTAAAACAAAGAGTGATGCTTGAGGTTATGAAGATAATTAGTCAAAAAGGTGCTGAATTTGCTTATCCAACCAGCACAGTAAATCTGATAGAGAATTAATTTCCTTGTTCATCCTTCTTAAACCCTTTTTATTTTTAAAATAAGACCGAAAGCGGGGTGGTCAAGATAATGCAATTCGTTCGCTCGGGCCCTTCTTTTCTGTTTCATCATAAACATTTTTAAAGCGGACGAGTTTGATGCGTCTTTAACCAGGCTACCATTTACAGGTTCCCTTGGAGGGGAGTTTGAGAAATTAATTCCTTCCTCATTTTTTGTAGCAGATTTTGTAAACCAAAGATCTGTCACTACATGAAGGAAGCGTTTCCGATAGAGGGTTATGAAACCCTCAATTTCATAATTCTCTTCCTGCGTAGCCTCTCCACGAATCATAATCGATTTTTGATCAGATCCAATCGGTTGTATCCAAGACTTGTAGTAGAGAACCCTCAGGCCTGCCGAGCGCTCGATCTTTTCTTTGATTTCTCTCAGATCTGGAAGAGCGGAGACCTCTTTGAAGGCGAGTTGCCCATCCGCAGTGGGATTCAATTGAAAAACGAGGTCTTTTATTAATTTAGATCTAGATCCATCTTCTGCCACGCCTGGAGTTTGCTCGTAGCTGCCTTCGGATTGGTTCTCGGATGTTTGTTTAATTAATGCTTCGATAAGCTCTTTGTTGAATCTACGAGCGCTTTCATTCTCTAGTTCATAAGAAATGGTCGTATTCGCGTTGGAATATCCCTTTTCCATTGACAGAAGTTCTTTTCTCGCTTCGAACCCATCGCCTTCCTTAACTGCTTTTAAATTCTCCTCAACGGCAATAAGATTCCTTGGGTATGCTCTTTTGCCTTCATTACCCATATTCTCGCTTGTATCGGGTTCTAAATATTCAAAGATGATAGTGTCTATCTGAAACCAATCGTCTGAAACCATGTTTGGCTCGGCGAGCACTGTATTTACAAAACCGAACGCTATGGCCAAGATCCATTTGAATTGATCCAAATCTTTTCCCCTATTTCTCTAATGCAGCTGGGTAAGCAATCTCTCTGCAGTATCGAACTTCTCTTCAGTATCCGTAATATTAGCACTTAGGATCAATTCGTTTCCTCCATTAAATTTATACTTCCCAGGATCATTTTTTAATAACTTGAAAATAGAGTCTGGACTTACGGGAGTTTGCTCTCCAAAGATCAATCTGCAGGAGCTACCCTTGAGAGTTATCTTCGTTATTCCTAAGGCTCTTGCTTGAATCTTTAGTGAGGTCAACCTAAAGAGATTTTTTACTGCAATTGGGAATAGTCCAAATCTGTCTATCATTTCAACCTGCAACTCCTTGAGTTCTTCGTCGTTCCTAAGCGACGCTATCCTCTTATAAAGCACCAGTCGCGCATGCGCGTCAGGTAGATAGGTCTCCGGAATAAGAGCCGCAAAGTCAATGCTTGTCTCTAACGTTTTCTTGTCTATATCCTGCGATCTCGGCAATCTCCCAGACTTGATATCGCTTACAGCTCTGTCCAGGAGCTCAGTGAACGTGGAATAGCCAAGATTATGGATATTCCCGGATTGATCATCTCCTAGAATTTCTCCAGCTCCTCTTATTTCTAGGTCATGAGTTGCGAGGATGAATCCTGCGCCTAGATCCTCGGATTCTGAGATAGCCTGCAGGCGTTTAATTGCGCCTGGTGTCATCACTTCCTCGGGCGCCGTTAGGAGATACGCATAAGCCTGATGATAAGACCGTCCTACTCGCCCTCGAAGCTGATGTATTTGTGCAAGTCCGAGTTTATCTGCGCGTTCAATTATTATCGTGTTCGCATTAGGGATATCTAAGCCTGTTTCAATAATCGTTGTGCAAACTAGTACATTTGACGCCTTACGATGAAAATTTAACATCACCTGTTCAAGTTGCTGTTCACGCATCTGCCCATGAGCTATCGAGACCGATGCTTCTGGTATTTCTTTTTGAAGCTCAATGGCTGTCCTTTCAATAGTCTTTACTTGGTTATGAAGATAAAAAACTTGTCCCCCGCGCAAGATTTCCCGTTGTATCGCTTCTTTTACAATATGATCGTTTTTTTTATTTATGAAGGTTTTTATTGAAAGTCTTCTTTCAGGAGCCGTCGCGATGATCGATAAATCTCTTAAACCTGATATCGCCATATTTAAAGTTCTCGGTATGGGAGTCGCAGTCATCGTCAAAATATCCACTCCTGCTCGCAGCGAATTAATTTTCGCTTTTTGCCTGACTCCAAATCGGTGCTCTTCGTCAATAATGAGGAGACCCAGATCAGAAAAATTAATGTCTGCCTGAAGAAGAGAATGAGTCCCTATAACAATATCTATTTTTCCTGCGATCAGATCATCGATAATTCTCTTTTGCTCTGAGTTTGTTTTAAATCGCGAGATCGATGCAATGCTTACCGCGGTGTTTGCAAACCTGTCTTTGAAGGTTTCCTCGTGTTGCCGCGCTAGCAAAGTAGTCGGTACCAGGACAACTACTTGTTTGCCTGAGCTGGTCGCAATAAAAGCTGCCCTCATTGCCACTTCAGTCTTACCAAAACCAACGTCCCCACAAATCAATCTATCCATGGGCCTCTCAGCCAACATGTCAGCTATCACGTTTTTGATTGCTTCTTCTTGATCAGCTGTTTCCTCGAAAGGGAAAGCTCTGGCAAATTCTTCATAATCTCGCTGAGGTTTTTGATGACCGAACCCAATCGCCGCAAGCCGTTTTGAGTAGAGATCGAGAAGCTCTGCCGCCACATCATTGATTTGCTGGACAGCACGTTTTTTTTCTTTTTTCCAGGTCTCCCCCCCTAATCGATGCAAAGGCGCTTTTAAACCCTCTATCCCTGAATATCTCGAAATAAGCTCCAAAGATGAGACCGGGACATAAAGCTTTGAATCCTCTGCGTAATTTATAACTAAAAATTCCGTATCTCGATTCTCGATCTTAAGAATACTAAGCCCTTCATACCTTCCTACCCCGTGATCGATGTGTACCACGGAATCTCCGGGTTTGAGTTCACTCAGATTTTTCACGATGAGATCGGCGAAATTATCTAACGTTTTTTTTCGTTTTCTAGTCGAAAAAACCTCCTCGCCGAATAATTCTCTTTCAGTAATTACATGAAAAAAATTACTAGAAAATCCTCTTTGGATTAATCCAACGGTAATAGCGAATTTGAAATCATTTTTTTTAAACTCCTCCCACGTATCAATTTCAATGGGCTTAATATTCGCTTCCTTGAATGAGGCATCGATGGAAACTTTTCTTCCCTGAGTTTCTGCAACGATTAAGATTCTGTTTGCGGAGTTCTCTAGCAGTTGTTCTAGCTGAGAGAAAGGTTGGTTACTCCTTTTCTCTGCTTTTACATTCGGCATTTTCAGGTAGCAGCAGCTTTGTGATTGATTTCTCTTAATTTCATCGAGGCTAGAACAAGAGTTTAATTCAAGGCGATTTAAGAAATCATTCGGATTTAAGAGGATATCTGCAACGGGGAGGATTGGTTTGCTCAGATCATAACGCAGACTTTCAAATCTTTGCTGGGCTTTTTCCCAGAAGCCTCTTACCGCTTCTGAAATATTTTCGGAAAAAATTTTTGTCTCTTCGGGAAGATGGTCGA
This sequence comes from uncultured Gammaproteobacteria bacterium, assembly GCA_913428515.1. GTDB lineage: Bacteria > Pseudomonadota > Gammaproteobacteria > Pseudomonadales > Azotimanducaceae > UBA9659. The sequence goes on from CAJYCI010000023.1 coordinate 4,696, forward strand.
AAATAGAGGCAGGCTCGTCAAAGAAGAATTTTATGTAATATTCGAGCCCAGCAGGTACAAGCCCCTTTGAGATGTCCCGGTATACCAAAGCGTCCTCCGGTTTGCCCGAAAAATGAAGGTGCCACTGGTTTTTAAACTGATTTATTGCGCTTTTAGACAACGGAAATTCTCTTCCGGGCAGTATTTCAATCTTATTTTTTTTCTCAAGCGATCTTTGAGTTTCGGGATCAAAGGTTCGAATTGAGTCGACGATATTATCGAACAGATCTATTCTAAACGGCATAGCTGATCCCATCGGGAATATGTCTATGATTGAACCTCTAATAGCGAAATCCCCATGTTCAATTACCGTGCTGACCTCTCGATAGGCTTTTAGATGCATGCTTTTTCTTAGATCAGCAAGGTTTAACTCTTGCTCTTTTCTAATTAGAAAACTGCCCTCAGATACGAAATTTGGTGGCGGGAGCCGGTGCATCAGCGTTGTGCAGGATGCAACAATTATCACTGGTTTGCTTTCCTGCAACCGATTTAAAACCTGAAGTCGAGCAGAAATAATGTTCTCATGAGGGGAAAAGCTATCGTAAATTAGGGTCTCCCAGTCGGGGAAATATACAACCTCAGTAGAAGACTTTATAAAAAATTGTAGTTCAGCTAAAACTTTTGCCGCGTTTGCCGAATTTTGCGTGATTACTAAAATTGGACCATCCAAATTATCCAATTGATTGGAGAGCGCGTGGCTCGCAGCCGAATCCGACTGATAGACCGCTGGATTTGTCAAAGGGATGTCAGCGAGAGGCTTAGCTTCGGTCATAAGGCAAATCTAACACTCAATGAAATCGGGAGATTCTAAGGAACAGAGCGGCTTAAGGCCAGAGACATTTTGACTAATTTGAACTTATTCCAAAAGCTTGAAATATCCCAAACCATGCAAATCTTAGGGATTAAATTGACAAATTCTAGCTTTGAAGCGATTGCGTAATCTTGCGCATAAAGTGATAATCGCGAATCAAAACTCCGACAAGCCCTGCGGTGTTGTTGAAAAAAGTGATAGTGGAGGTTTTCGAGTGGCCAAACCAAGATTAGAAAGTGCGTTCGCCGATTTCAAACAGAGGGAAGCGTTAGCTGAGGCGATGATCCCTATGATCGGCTCTCTCTACCGGAAGAACGTGGTCATATACATTCATGGGGTCCCTCTCTACAACCAATCAGTTATAGATCTCATGAAAGCGCACCGTTTTGTAAGACAAATTGAGAACAATGAGATGTCAGAATTTGAGACTCATCCGGTCCTCCAAATTTTATGTGATCTAGAATTAGGTCCTGCCCATATTGATATTGGTAAATTGACCTCAAATTTTATGGAGAACGACCTTGGACTTAGTCCGAAAGACTATGTTTCGAAAGAGTGCAGCCAAATTTTGGGCAGACCTGATTCCGTAAGTCATGCTCCTCGCGACGTGGTCGTCTATGGCTTCGGTCGAATAGGCAGGCTCGTTACCCGTTTATTAGTCGAGAAAGCTGGGGGCGGCCAAAACTTAATCCAGAAGGCAGTGGTTCTTAGGCCGCCAAAAAATTTGGTAGATGACCTAAATAAAAGAGCTAGCCTTTTGAGACGCGACTCAGTCCATGGATCCTTTAATGGAACCATTAGGGTAGATGAAACGAACCATGCGTTAATCTGCAATGGTAATGTTATTCGATTTATATATGCGAGCGATCCTGGAAAAATTGATTACACGCGCTATGGTATCACCGATGCTTTGGTCGTAGATTCCACAGGCGCGTGGCGAGATGTTGATGGTTTAGGGCGGCATCTTAACTCAGAAGGGGTCTCGAAGGTTCTGCTTACGACGTCGGGAAAAGGGGACGTGAAAAACATTGTCTCAGGTGCTAACTCTGACCAACTCTTCCCTGAAGATAATATCGTGGCCGCGGCTTCTTGCACTACCAACGCTATCGTGCCTATTTTGAAATGCATGAACGACCATTTTGGTATTGAAAGCGGGCATATGGAAACGGTCCACGCGTACACAGATGACCAAAATCTTCACGATAATACCCACAGCAAGGAACGTCGAGGCCGAAGCGCTCCCCTCAACATGGTTTTAACTGAGACTAACGCAACGAAATCAATTGGCAAGCTCCTGCCAGAATTAGAGGGAAAGCTGACTGGCAATTCAATACGTGTCCCAGTTCCAAATGTTTCAATGGCTATTTTAAACCTCAATTTAGAAAGGAAGACCAGCGTAAAAGAGGTAAACGAGTTTTTGAGAAACATGGCTCTTGACAGTTCTATGAATCGACAAATTGATTTCACTATCTCGAGTGAGGTGGTTTCAACCGATTTTATTGGGAATAGGCACGCTGGAATAATAGATTCTCATGCTACGATCGTGAATGGGTCGAAGGTAGTGTTATATGTTTGGTACGACAATGAATTTGGTTATTCATGCCAAGTGGTTAGGGTAGGGCAAAAAATGGCGGGCATAAAGTACCCATTTGTTCCTGGGAAGCCTTTTACTAGCGAATTCGCTGACCTTGGAACGAAAACTGCCAGGAACTAATGATCGGCTTTAAAAAATGATAATGACAAAGTTTTTTTATAACGAATCATCTTTGGTGAAGTAGAAAATTTCTGTTTGTACCTCTATAATCCTCCCCTGGAAAAGGGCGGTTTTTATTACGTGGTGAAGGTGGGCAAGCCTCTCAGATGCTGCGAAGATTAGAAATTTCCCAAAAAAAATTACTCCTCTTCAGGTAAGAAAGGAAAGTTCAATCAGTAATGATAAAAACTAAGCGCGGACTTGATTTGCCTATCGATGGTGCCCCTCGGCAAGAGGTTTTCGAGGGTCCGGATATCTCTAAAATAGGTATAGTTGGGTACGACTACCCGGGTCTTAAGCCCTCGATGCATGTGGCTGTTGGAGACCAGGTAGTGCCTGGGCAAGTGCTGTTTTCCGATAAAAAGATTCCTGGTCTTAAGTTCTGCTCACCGCTCAGCGGGGAAATATCGGCGGTTAATAGGGGCGAAAAAAGGGTTTTAGAGTCTGTTGAAATTCAGGTTTCCTTTTCTGGTGAGGAGCCTCTTTTCGAGCCGATAGAGCATTCCGAAATCTCAGGTCTGGGGCGAGAAGAAGTTTTACGTAGGCTTGTAGACAGTGGACAGTGGTTAGCATTTAGGGGCAGGCCCTACGGCAGAAGCGTCCCGCCAGAGGAGAAGGCTCCTGACGCGATTTTTATTACTTCAGCTGACACTCGGCCTCACTGCCCTCGGCCGTCTATTGTAATCAATGAGCGTTCGGAAGAATATTTGGCTGGTATTGATGCGGTTTCTGTCCTAACCGAAGGGCAGGTATTCGTTTGTACTAACGAAGAAGACTCTGTTCCGCTGCCCCAAAATCCTAAGGTTATCAATGAAAGCTTTTCAGGACCTCACCCTGCTGGAAACGCGGGTACTCATATTCATTTTTTGCGCCCAGTCCACCTGAATCGCTCTGTGTGGCAAATCGGTTATCAAGACGTAATAGCGATCGGGGCCTTTTTCCTGTCCGGCTGCGTAGACCCTTATCGAGTTGTCTCTCTGGCTGGCCCTAGGGTTTCTGAACCAGCGCTTTACAGAACATTACAAGGTGCGAGTATTACTGAACTTACAGAGGGAAAAATATTAGGCAGTCAGAATAGAGTTATAAGCGGATCAGTAATTGATGGCAGAAAAGCTTTTGGTTCGACAGCTTTTTTGGGTCGGTTTCATAGTCAAATTTCTGTCGTTAGAGAAGGGCTAGAGCGAGATTTGCTTGAGTTTGTAAGCCCGGGAGTCAATAAATTCTCACTTACAAATCTTTTTTTAGGCTCGTTTAGAAAAATCAATTTTGACATGTCCACGTCGACCGAAGGCTCTCCAAGATCTATTTACCCTTTGGGCACCTACGAACGGACGATGCCTCTGGACATATTAGCGACTCCGCTGTTAAAAGCCCTGGTTGTAGATGATTTGGAGGCCTCAATTGACTTGGGAGCGCTTGAGCTCGAAGAGGAAGACATTGCCCTTTGTACGTTCGCCTGCCCGGGGAAATACGAATATGGGCCATATTTACGAAAAATGTTAAATCGAATTCAAGAAGAGAGTTAACGAATGTCACTTAGAGGAACCTTAGATAAATTTGCTCCCCAATTCGAAAAAGGGGGAAAATACGAGCGGTTATACCCCTTATACGAGATGGTTGACACGATTTGTTACTCTCCAGGTCTTGTAACAAAGACGAGTTCACATGTTCGAGATGCGGTAGACATGAAACGCATTATGACTACTGTTTGGATTTGTGCCTTCTTTCCAATGATCGCTGGGATTTACTTTTGTGGTCTCCAAGCAAATACTGCTATGGAAAATATGGGAGTGTCGGCTTTAGGCGGTTGGCGGGGAGATTTGATTCTTGTTTTGGCTGGTCATGATCCCAACAGCGTTTGGGATTGTATGGTTTTTGGCGCAGTGCATTATATTCCCATCTATATCACAGTGTTCGTTGTGGGAGGCATTTGGGAGGCCGTATTTTCAATAGTGCGAGGCCACGAGATTAATGAAGGTTTTTTTGTCACGAGCATTTTATTCTCGTTGACATTACCTGCCACTATACCTCTTTGGCAGGCTGCTTTAGGAATCAGCTTTGGTGTAGTTATAGGGAAAGAAATCTTCGGCGGAACTGGAAAGAATTTCCTCAATCCGGCCCTTACGGGTAGAGCTTTTCTCTACTTTGCTTACCCGGCTCAGATTTCGGGCGATTCAGTTTGGACAGCTGTCGATGGGTATAGTGGAGCAACCGCCTTGGGTAAAGCTGCGGCTGAAGGAATGTCCGGTTTAGCTGATATCGGAATCTCATGGTCCGAGGCTTTTTACGGGAACATGCAAGGGTCTATCGGGGAAACTTCCACCCTGGCAATAATGTTAGGTGGAGCCGTCTTGCTCATTACTCGAACGGCGTCTTGGCGAATTATGTTGGGTGTGATGTTGGGAATGGTTGCAACCGCCTCGTTATTTAATTTGATTGGATCTGATTCGAATCCCATGTTTGCAATGCCCTGGTATTGGCATCTTGTGCTGGGAGGTTTTGCCTTCGGTATGGTTTTCATGGCCACAGACCCAGTCTCGGCTTCGATGACTAACCGGGGAAAATTATGGTATGGGGCACTCATAGGGTTGATGTGTGTGCTAATCCGAGTCGTTAACCCAGCCTTTCCTGAAGGCATGATGTTGGCAATATTGTTCGCGAATCTTTTTGCGCCGCTGTTTGACTGGGCAGTTATTAGATCGAACGTCAGAAGGAGGTTAACACGTGTCAGCGCCTAAGAATAAAGATTCAATGTCTAATGTGTTAGTGGTGGCGCTATCAGTCTGCTTTGTATGCTCCATTATGGTTGCGAGTGCTGCGGTTTTGCTTAAGCCTCAGAGAATAGCGAATAAGAACCTTGATCGGGTCTCAAATATTTTAATGGCCGCTGGAATTAGAAATATTAGTGCAACTGAAGTGGCCCAGCAGTTTGATAGGTTTGAGGTAAAGGTCGTTGATCTCTTGGAGCGAAGGGTTTTGAGTAATCTCGAGGTCCTGGATCTTGGAATTGATACCAGTACCTATGATCAACGTAAAGCGTCTAAGGATCCAAGGTTATCAAAGCAGTTGACCGACGACGAGGACATTGCTTCCATAAGTCGAAGAGCGAGATATAGTCTGCTTTATATCCTCAGAGAAGAAGAGACGGAAGCTATCTCGAAGATTATTTTACCAGTTCACGGTTATGGGTTATGGTCTACGCTATATGGGTTTATATCTCTCAAAGGGGATATGAACACCGTGTCCGGTATCACCTTTTACGAACATGGCGAAACGGCTGGATTAGGCGGAGAGGTAGACAATCCCGACTGGAAGAGTTCTTGGCAAGGAAAGAAGATCTACTCTGATGGACAGGTAGCCTTAACGGTCATTAAAGGAAAGGCTATGCCTGCTTCACCTGGTTATGACTACCAGATCGATGGTCTGTCTGGAGCAACGCTTACAAGCCGTGGTGTTGAGAACATGGTTTCGTATTGGCTAGGGGAAGATGGATTCGGTCCCGTCTTGTCGAAATTAGGGGGGTAAATATTAAAATGTCCAGCAAAGAAATTCTTTTGAACCCGCTTTTTAATAACAACCCAATCGGACTCCAAATCTTGGGGATATGTTCCGCTCTTGCTGTAACCACGAAGATGAGCGTCGCCTTGGTCATGTGTATTGCCCTTACAATAGTTTGTGCTTTTTCAAATCTCTTTATTTCAATTATCAGGGACAGAATACCAAGCAGTGTCAGAATCATTGTCCAAATGACTATCATAGCGTCCTTAGTGATAGTGGTAGACCAAGTCCTTGGAGCAGTAGCGTACGATTTAAGTAAACAATTAAGCGTCTTCGTCGGTTTGATAATCACCAATTGTATCGTTATGGGACGCGCAGAAGCTTTTGCCATGCAGAATCCTCCCTGGCCTAGCTTTATCGATGGTGTAGGTAACGGACTGGGCTACAGTCTGATTTTGATGCTAGTCGCGACAATCAGGGAGTTGTTTGGTTCGGGAAGCATGTTCGGGGTGGAAGTTTTGCCGCTTGTGACAAATGGTGGCTGGTATTCGCCCGTGGGCCTAATGCTTCTCCCACCAAGCGCGTTTTTTATTATAGGTGGGATAATATGGGCCATTAGGGCTTGGAAGAAAGATCAAATCGAAGAGTCTGAACACGAAATTGGGCATCAGACAGCGTTTTCTAAGGTGTAAGTCGAATGTTAGAATATTACCTGGGATTATTTGTGCGAGCTGTTTTCATAGAAAATATGGCTCTAGTATTCTTTCTTGGCATGTGCACCTTTATCGCCATCTCAAAAAAAATTGAGACTTCTCTTGGTCTTGGGATTGCTGTAATTGTTGTCTTAACCATTACTGTCCCAGTCAACAACCTAATATATCAATTTTTGCTCGCAGATGGCGCTCTTGCGTGGGCAGGAATGCCGGAAGTCGATCTAAGTTTTCTTGGTTTTCTATCCTACATAGGTGTTATAGCTGCAATTGTTCAAATCCTTGAGATGTTTTTGGATAAGTATGTTCCTGTTCTGTACAACGCTTTGGGAGTCTTTCTACCTCTGATTACAGTAAACTGTGCAATTCTCGGAGCCGCTTTATTTATGGTAAACAGAGACTACAGCTTTGGCGAAAGCGTTATTTATGGCTTTGGCTCCGGAGTAGGGTGGGCTTTGGCAATCGTTGTTCTAGCCGGAATAAGGGAAAAGATGAAGTACAGTGACGTTCCCGAGGGTCTGCGAGGCCTTGGCATAACCTTTGTCACTGTTGGTTTAATGTCATTGGGCTTTATGTCCTTTGGCGGGATCTCGCTTTAGTTTAGAAGGATAAGAGAAGAGATGAATGTTTCAGAAGTTTTCGTAAGCGTAGGAATGTTTACTACGGTAATTATGATGCTTGTGTTTTTGATTTTATTTGCGCGGAGGTCCCTAGTAAGTTCAGGGGAAATCTCTATTGAGATCAATGGAGATCCCGAAAAAACCATAGTCTGTGCCGCTGGCGGAAAGCTGCTTAGCACTCTGGCTGACTCGGGAATATTCCTATCTTCCGCATGTGGTGGTGGCGGTACCTGCGCCCAGTGCAGATGCAAGGTTCTAGATGGTGGCGGTTCAATGCTTTCGACTGAGGCAGGTCACTTTACGCGTGGGGAAGCCAAAGAAGGCTGGAGGCTTTCGTGCCAAACAGCTGTCAAGCAGGACCTGAAGATAGAAGTTCCGCAGGAATTTTTTGGCGTAAAGAGATGGGAATGCGAAGTTTTATCTAACGATAACGTAGCAACTTTTATAAAAGAGCTTGTCTTAAAGTTGCCTGACGGGGAGGAAGTTGACTTTCGAGCCGGAGGATACGTTCAGTTTGAAATCCCCTCTTATGACATTGCATATAGAGACATTTTGGTTGGCGAGGAATACCTGGGTGATTGGAATAAATTTGGCGTCTTCGATCATAGATCGAGGGTAGACGAGCCAACTATAAGAGCTTACTCGATGGCTAATTATCCTGAAGAAAAAGGAATTATGAAATTCAATATACGGGTGGCCTCTCCTCCGCCTGGCACCGAATTCCCCCCCGGAAAAATGTCTTCCTTCCTGTTTACTCTCAAACCTGGGGACAAAGTCACCATTTTTGGTCCTTACGGCGAATTTTTTGCAAAAGACACTAAAGCTGAGATGGTCTTTGTCGGCGGGGGTGCAGGAATGGCGCCCATGAGAGCTCATATTTTTGATCAACTGCTCAGATTAAAGTCCTCCCGAAAAATATCTTTCTGGTATGGGGGGAGGAACGAAACCGAGCTATTTTATGTTGATGAATTCGACAAACTTGCTAAAGAAAACGCTAACTTTGAATGGCATGTTGCACTCTCAGACCAAAACGTCGAAGGCTGGGATGGTTTGACAGGTTTCATACATAACGTGTTATTCGACGAATATCTTAAAGAACATCCTTCTCCTGAGGATTGCGAGTTTTATATGTGCGGCCCACCCATGATGAATTCGGCGGTTATTGGTATGTTAGAAGACTTAGGGGTGGAGCGTGACAATATCTTCCTAGACGACTTCGGCGGATAATTAGGGCACTGGTGGGAAAGTATCTGCTAGCTGGGGATTTTTTCCGACGTGGTTTTGTACCCCGTGTCTTCGTCGATTACAACATAAGCTCCGTCGTCCCTATGTTCCACTCTGGGTAAAACAGCTTTAATTTTGACCCTAAGAGACTCGGCGATAGCTCTCTCTATTGACTCTATTTCAGCCAAAAACTCGATGTTCACCCGGGTTGGAAAAATTATAGTAAATTTCCCATTGCGATTGCCCTCTAAGGCTTCCTTTGGCGAAAGCCAAAATGAATCAATAGATTCGTTTCCATCATGGAGAGCGGTTTGGTGAGGAGCTCTCGCAATAAAAAACTGTGTATCGAAACGCTTGGGCATCATTTTAGGAGTTATCCAATGAGCAAATTGATAGAGTTCATCGCATGCTAAAACAAGGTTTTCTTTAACCAAAAAATCGCGGAAGGTTATCTGCCCTGAATGCAAAGCCTTCCGATAGTGAGATAATTCTTTTAATTTTGAACTTGAGATAATCTCTTCTGACCCCCTAGTCCTTGCGAACAAAACCCCGCTTTCTTCGAAAGCTTCTCTGATGGCGCCTACTTTGTAGGCGTGGTCAAATGGTTCGTCTTTGTTTATTCCTTCACAATAGATATCCATCTCATAGTCTTGCTGATCAATCTTTCCTCCTGGGAACACAAGCGCCCCTGAAGCGAAGTCGATCTCGTGATGCCTCACAACCATAAAAGCCTCTAAACAGTCGTTTTCCTCTCGGAGCATAATTATCGTTGCAGATGGGATCGTCTTCGTGTCCTGATTTCGTGACATGGGTGCTCCAATAATCTTTATCTTGCTCTCTCTATAAGAATCTTCCATTCAGAATCCTCTTTTCTCATCCTAAGAACTTTGGTCATTCTAAGAACCTTGTCAGTAACGTCTTTGTAAGTATTCGAGGAATATGTTTGCCTGAAGAAGACATCCACCACATTTTCCTCGACTTGAACGAACCTCTGGTAATCCAAAGACACCCTAATAAACTTAGGCCTGCTCAATCGATCCTTTCTCAGGGTTTCCCAGTTTTTTCTCGAACGATTTCCCGGTACGGAGAAATCTTTAGAGTAGCTTGATAGATAGTTGATTACGTTCTTGTTCGACCAAGCTTTAGCCCACTGATCGATTGCCTTTACTAAAGATTCTTTTGTCGAGCTGGCGAAACCAGGTCCCCCAGCCTTCGGTTTCATTGCGACCTTGGTTGGGGGTGGTTCAGGTGTGTCTTGCATTTTTTCTGTTACCGGTTTCATTGCGACCTTAGTCTGCAGCCCTTCGGGAATTTGTTCCGAATTTTCCTTCTTGTTCGAGCTTGTTGGAGAAGACAGTGGATTCCTTGATTCGCGATCCCTTATATTTTTTGAATCATTGTCAACCTGAGCAGTCTGATTTAAACCCTCTCTTTCTATATTTCCTATTTTATTTGGATCACTGGTTGGTATGCTTGTTTCGGTGTAAACCAGTTTATCGTCTTTGAAATAGCCTCGGTAGACTGTCCCATCCCGCAAAATCATAGTGCCAGGACCATTTCGCATATCGTCTTCAAAGTAACCTATAAATCTAGACCCCTCTTGCCAAAATATTGTTCCTCTCCCTGTGCGCTTTCCATTCACAATACCGCCAACATATCTTGTGCCATCTGGCCAAAGTAGTGTTTTTACTTCTGACTCTAATTCTGGTTCTGTGGCCAATACAAATTTACAGCCAAGAAAAAACGTAGAAACAAGAGAAAGAACTAGTAACGCCGTTTTTATTGTGTGCATAGTTTTTTGACGGTTCCATTAGTCCACAAAATAGATTAAAACCCGATGCATCAGTTTAGCGGGCTATATTGAAGTTAACCTAAAGCAACAAAAAGGTCTATTTAAGTAATAAGTGACGTTCTATGGCCATTGATTTTTTGTGTTCGGTTGAGCCTTTCAGGGTTGTGTCAGACGGCATTCGAAAAACGTCATCGATCTCACCAAAAAAGGTGCAGTGTTATTTGGAATGTGTTTTCTTTTCCTTATCTCTTTTTTTAATTTATTTGATACCGCGTGTCTTTCCGTGCCCCCTAGAAAAGCCTGTTTTCGCGATATCTAAAACTTTTTGAGTTCTATTTAGTGAGGATGCCGAAATTATTGCCATTTTCCGTTAAGATTTTCGAGCTTTAGATAGGAGAAGTAGATGCTGATTCTGGGCTTGAATCGGCGTTCAGTTTGCCGCCTGCTGTTTTCTTGGGGCCACATCCTTTTTTGTTTAAGTCACCAATCTGTTTGCGTTGGAATTTGACCAGGTGTTTATAATGGAGAGATTTTTCCGTCTAGCTAGTTTTTCGAGTAAAAATCCATTCTCGGCCGCTTGATAAGGACTCGTTGAATATATAGCCGTCCTCGGCAAAATTTTTGATCTCATTTGGGGAGGTTATTCTGTTTTGTATAACAAAAGATGCCATATTTCCCCTAGCTTTTTTTGCAAAAAAGCTGATGATTCTGAAGGTTCCCTTATTGTAGTCTTTGAAAATTGGAGTGATTATCCGTGATTTAGATGTTATTTGAGCAACTGCTTTAAAGTATTCTAGAGACGCCAGGTTTATTATGGTTTGGTTCTTGTGAGTGCTAAGCTCTCTTAATATCGAGCCTTGGATCTTTTCGCCCCAAAATTCATACAGGGAGTTCCCTTTTTCAGTTTTGAGCTTTGTTCCCATTTCCAGTCTGTGGGGCTGGATCAAATCTAACGGTTTCAAAATCCCGTACAGTCCAGAGAGTATTCTTAGGTGATTTTGCGCGAAGGCAAAGTCACGTTCGGTGTAGGATTGAGCATTAAGGCCTTGGTAAACGTCACCTCTGAATGCAAGTATGGCTTGTTTTGAGTTTTTCTGGTTAGCTCCCCTAGTACTAAAAGTTCTAAATCGGTCGGCGTTGAGATTGGCTAGGCTCGCACTAATTCCCATTAGCTTTGAAATATCCTCCGGGCTTTTTTCTTGCATCTTTTTTACTAGTTTATTGGTGTTGCCTGAAAAAACTGGTTTGGAGGCCTTGTCGGTTTTTGGTGTTGTCTCGAAGTCTAAAGTTTTCGCAGGAGATAGTAATATAAGCATCGTCTTGTTTTATTTAGGTTATGGGAAGAGAATACTAAATTTAGGTCTTTGATGGAACTCGGATCCGGTTGTTCCTAGGGTAGATTCATCTTGCAATCTCGATAGATGGACATTTTCTTTAATTAAATATTTCAAAAAGCCCAGTTTTGCGCATTTGGTCTAGATAGCAATATAATCTAAGTGCAACTGATACCAGTGCAAAATTAATAAACTCAGGTTTGTTCCCCTAAGATATGCCTTGTATCTGGGTTTGAAAGCGAGAGTTGTAGTAAATTTAAATGAGTTGAGCGGAGGCCGTACATGAACCAAAAAATAACTGGGCTGTTATTCTTGATTGCATTGCTTGCTTTAGGCCATGTAACAATAGCAAGTGTCCCACCGGTGGCTAAATTGGTAGAACCCCAGGGGAATGTTGAGTATCGGAGAGGAAATTCAGATTGGAAGGTCGTGAAAAGAACAAAATACTTATTTGAGGGGTACGGGGTAAGAACAGGTGAGGACGGGATTGTTCGGCTAGTAAGTCAAGTAAACGGAGATTCGAGACAACTCAGAGGCGAGTCAGAGATCCAAATTTCCGATTCAGAAATTAATGTTATTTCTGGTGAGTTGTCCGATTCGATTTCTGGCGACGCAAGTTTTTATCAAAGCTTAAATAATAAATTTGCAAAAGCTCAGCGATACACAACGGTGAGGCGAAGTGCTGGTATAGGCGAAACGGACACTTGCGACAGCAAAGTCAGAACGATCCGCAAGATTTCAATTTCAAATTCCTACCCAGACCTTGTTTGGCGGAACGCATGTCCAGAGTACTCATACAGGCTTGTCATTGATAATGGGTCTCCAATTGAAGTTCCTGCTCAATCGACCTCTGAAATGATTCGTTACAATGTCTCGGAGGCCGCCCCAGGCGAGCACAAATTCAGGGTGGAGGTCATGGATAATGATGGGATCATTTATATTCCGAAAAGAGATAGTGTTTTTTCGGTTTTGACTTCGGAGCAGGAGCAAGATGTTCTTGGCGAACTTGAACAGGTTGGAGACGACATAATAATCGGTGCTAACTTGCTAGAACAGAATGGCCTTTTTGTTGCCATGATGGATATTTTTAGGGAACATTTTGCGGAAAATCCCGATGACAATGGATTGAGACCTCTTTTGATTCAAGCTTATCAGGATCTTAAGTTGAGTAATCTTCGTGAAAGAGAAGCTAGGCTCTATAATGC
>CAJYCI010000024.1 GCA_913428515.1 uncultured Gammaproteobacteria bacterium
CCCCGGATTTAAGAGCCTCTTCAGTTTGAGTAATTGCCTCTTGAATGGCGATTCTTTCATCTTCAGCTATTTTATCGCCTGCCTCTTCGAGAGTCTTTTTAGTCGCATGAATAATGCCATCCGCAGCATTTCTTACTGCTATCAGCTCTTCAAATTTCTGATCTTCTTCTGCATTGGCTTCAGCGTCTCTTACCATCTTTTCAATTTCTTCGTCTGACAATCCACTCGAAGCCTTGATAATAATCGACTGTTCTTTACCCGTTGCTTTATCTTTTGCTGAAACGTTCAAAATCCCGTTTGCGTCTAAGTCGAAACTTACTTCTATTTGGGGAGTGCCTCTAGGTGCTGGAGGGATTTCCGAAAGGTCAAACTGCCCTAAGGATTTATTCTGTCCGGCTTGCTTTCTTTCGCCTTGCAAGACGTGAATAGTAACTGCAGGTTGGTTGTCTTCTGCAGTCGAGAAAACTTGAGATTTTTGAGTTGGAATAGTGGTGTTCTTCTCTATCAAAGCGCTCATGACGCCACCCATGGTCTCAATTCCTAAGGATAAAGGCGTAACGTCCAGCAGAAGAACATCTTTCACATCTCCTGCTAAGACTGCTCCCTGGATTGACGCTCCAAGTGCAACTGCCTCATCCGGGTTCACATCTTTTCGTGGCTCCTTTCCAAAAAATTCTTTTACCTTAGATTGAACAAGGGGCATTCTAGTCTGTCCACCGACCATAATTATGTCGTCAATCTGGGAAATACCTAAATCAGCGTCCTTCAAAGCAATACGGAGTGGCTCCAAAGTTCTCTCTACCAAGTCTTCCACCAAAGATTCCAATTTTGATTGAGTCACTTTTATAACGAGGTGCTTGGGGCCCGAATTATCTGCCGTTATATAAGGAAGATTAACTTCTGTCTGTCCACTGGTGGATAATTCAATCTTTGCTTTTTCCGCGGCCTCCTTGAGACGCTGAAGCGCAAGAGGGTCACTGTGCAAATCCATCCCATGATCTTTTTTAAACTCGTCGGCCAAATAATTGATTAAACGAAGGTCAAAATCCTCTCCCCCTAAAAATGTATCTCCATTAGTAGACAAAACTTCGAACTGCTTTTCCCCATCGACATCTGCGATTTCAATAATCGATATATCAAAAGTACCACCACCTAAATCGTAAACAGCAATAGTCGAATCACCGGTCGCTTTATCCATACCGTATGCTAAGGCCGCTGCTGTGGGCTCATTTATGATTCGCTTAACTTCAAGGCCCGAAATCTTTCCTGCGTCCTTGGTCGCTTGCCGCTGGGCATCGTTGAAATAAGCTGGCACTGTTATCACCGCTTCCGTGACCTCCTCTCCTAGATAGTCCTCGGCGGTTTTTTTCATTTTCGCTAAAACTTGCGCTGAGATTTGAGGTGGGGCCATTTTTTCACCCTTTACTTCCACCCAAGCATCTCCGTTTTCGGCTTTCGTAATACTGTACGGAGCCTTCTCTATATCGTCTTGAACGACATCGTCCTGGAACTGACGTCCGATGAGTCTCTTTACAGCAAACAAGGTGTTTGTTGGGTTTGTAACAGCTTGCCTTTTTGCGGCCTGTCCCACTAAAATCTCTCCTTCTTCAGCGTACCCTACCACTGAGGGTGTAGTTCTATCACCTTCGGAGTTTTCTATAATTCGAGGTTCGGATCCCTCGAGGACAGCAACACATGAATTTGTCGTCCCTAAATCGATCCCTATTATCTTTCCCATTTTGATTCTCCAGTTTCTTGACACAAACCGCACATGCGAGATGTCTCCGCCGTGCCCAAATAATTAAATAATTTCCTAAAGTTTATTCAGGAGGTTTAGTTTCGCTTTCCTTGACCACCATCACCATCGCGGGGCGAACAAGGCGCTCATTTAGCTTCCAACCCTTTTGCACCACAGCTGCTATGGAATTTGGTTCCATATCAGCATTCTCAACCATTGACATGGCCTGATGCTCCGAAGGATCAAAAGGTTCTCCCAATGGTGCTATAACTGTGGTTCCCTCTTTCTCTAAAACGTCCAACAACAACTTGCAGCAAAGATTGATTCCTTCTATGGCGGTGTCTCCAGCTTTACTCTGATTTGGCGCGCTCGCTTCGGCGGCTTTTTCTAAACTATCCACAACAGGCAAAAGGTTTTGAATGAATCGTTCTAAGCCATATTTGTGCGCGTTCTCTACTTCCCTTGATGTTCTCTTAAGGACATTTTGCAACTCTGCTTCAGCCCTGAGTGCTAAATCCTTTTGCTTCTCAAGCTCGGCGTGCAATTTTTCAATCTCTTCCGACGCGATGTCCTTTGAATTTTCATCTGAGTAATCTGAATTCAGATTTTTATGTGTGTCTTGGTCATTTTCGAAATCTTCATCTGAAGGATCTGTTTTGTTGGATTCGACATCTTCTGAACCGGTCATTTTATTCCGCGAGAAAGTTTGTGTGAAAAGAATATGGGGACTTATTCATGGCATTCAAGGATAACTCTCGAAAAAGTTATTTTTTTTGGAATTCCATTGCTGCACTCAGAACCTTAGATGTTGCGTCTACGATCGAAATTACTTTGTCGTAAGGCATCCGAGTTGGACCTATCACACCTAAAACACCAACCAATTCGCCGTCAATGTGGTAAGGGGAGGTAACCAATGAGCAGTCGCCAAGGACCTCGTAACCGGATTCGTTTCCAATAAACAATTGAACTCCCTCAGAGTTCATGCATCGATCAAGTAGATGCAAAATATCTCCTTTCATCGAAATGGCTTCAAAAAGCTGACGAACGTCATCAAGAGCTCGATTAGTATTGAGCAAATGCTCTTGGCCATTAACAACATAGTCACTTGGTGTGTCAGGTTCGAAAGCTTTGTCAGCGATCTCAAGAGTCGTTTTCATCAAGGTGTTCATATTTTCTCGATCCACTTTCATTGAACGAACTAGGTGCTCTTGAACATCGCTCAAGGCGACGCCCGTAAAATTAACGTTCATGTAGTTCGAAGCCTCTCGCAATTGCAATTCTGAATAAGTTTCTTTAGTGTAGATAACCCGATTTTGAACTTCGTGATCATCCAAAACTAAAATAACCAGGACGCGTTTGCCATCTAGACTGAGAAAGTCGACGTGACGAAATGTTGCCTGATCTCTCTTCGGCAGCGTTACCAAGCCAGCCATTCTTGAAAACTCGGAAAGCATCAATGACGCTGATTCAACTAGCTCTTTTGAGGATAAATCTGGGTCAAGTGAGCGATTAAGATTAGCGAAATCATACGAACCCAACGGACTTACGTTAATCAAACTATCTACGAAAAACCGATAACCCAGCGCTGTTGGCACTTTTCCAGCCGAGGGATGGGGAGAGCTTACATAACCGAGCTCTTCTAGCTCGGCCATAATACTCCGCACAGTAGCAGGACTCACGCGAACCATTGACGAACCCGCCAGAACTTTCGAAGCGACCGGTTGGCCTCCCTCAATATACTTTTCGACTAGAGAATTTAACAAAACTCTAGATTTTTCATTTAACGGATCTGACAAAGCAAGTCTCGCTATCTAGGTTGCCGAACAAAATACTAAACTACCGCCAAAAAATTCCCAATGCATTAAAATTTGACATTATCGACTCTCTCGGACGATCCTAGCATTTTGAAACCAAAGTTTATTCTGTCTGAGGATTTCTACTGACGTGTTGACCAACATTGATATTCAATCACTTAAGCTCGTAGAACATTTAGAGCTTGAAATTAAGCCAAGCATGAATGTGATAACTGGTGAGACCGGAGCAGGCAAATCTATACTGCTCGGTGCTCTTGGTTTAGCGTTAGGAGAGAGAGCAGACCCCTCTCTTATTCCCCGCGGTAAGAATAAGACCGAAATAAATGCCAGATTTGATTTGCGGCGACAACCTAAAGCCCTAGACTGGCTGAAAAACAAGCATTTAGACGATGAAGAACAGTGCATATTGCGTCGAATAATTCAGAAGGAAGGGCCGTCTAGAGCCTTCATCAATGGTACCCCGACCACGCTATCGGAACTTAGAACCTTCAGCCAGATGCTTCTCGATGTCCATTCTCAGCACGAACACCAACTGCTGTTAAAGAAAAACCATCAATTAAACTTACTGGATAAATACGCGGAATTAGAGGAGCCAAAGGAGAGGGTAGCCGCAGTGTTTGGAGAGTTACAAAAAACCGAAGCAGAGCTCAAAGTTTTGGAAAGCACTAGGATTGAAACTGGGGCAAAAGAACAGCTTCTGAGATATCAGTTAGAAGAACTGGAGACGCTAGACCTAAAACGAGGCGAAACAGGTAGACTAGAATCTACCCATAAAGAATTGGAAAGGACCGCTCGGAACAGAGAGAAAATTGAAGAGACTTTGTCCCTTGTTAACGGAGAGCAAGATCAAGACATACCATCGCTCATAGGCAAAGCAATTAAAAATATATCGGAAACTGATAGTAAACAGTTACTTCAAGTCAAAGATTTATTGGAATCCTCTCTTATTCAGGTAGACGAAGCGTCCAAGGATCTATCAGGTTTTCTCAAAAATTTTGATGAGGATTCGTTAAAAATAAGCGGAATCGAGGATCGACTCAGTCAAATTTACGAGATCGCTAGGAAGCATAAAGCGCAACCTGAAGAACTAGTTGATCTTTGTGAGACTATAGGAAAAACCCTGTCAGGACTTGATGCATCGGAGCGATCATACCTTCAGCTAAGCAAATCATATGAGGCCATCAAAGAAGAGTATCAGATAGAAGCAGCCAAACTGTCATCCAAAAGGCTCCAGGTAGCAAGCGGCATAGAGAAAAAAGTTACCGAAATACTGCACAGTTTAGGAATGTCGGAATCGATTTTTAAGGTCAAAATAGCCAAGGACAGAGTAATGAAAGCAGAGGGAATGGATGAAGTAGATTTCTTGATCTCAACTATCCCTGGAGACCCACCAAAATCTTTAAACAAGATTGCATCTGGGGGTGAGCTCTCAAGAATCAGTCTAGCGATCCAAGTAGCCACAGTTTCTGGGAAAGACACTCCCACGATTGTATTTGACGAAATTGACGCCGGTATTGGAGGACCAACTGCTGAAGTAGTGGGGAACTTGCTCAAAAAACTTGGACGAAAAACTCAAGTTCTTTGCGTGACTCACCTTCCCCAGATCGCAGCCAAAGGCCAAACTCAGTATCTGGTAGCAAAAAAGCTAGACAAGGATAAATTATTCACGGTTGTTGAAGAACTCTCTTCAGAGAAAAGAATAAAAGAAATAGCTAGAATGCTGGGTGGAATTGAAGAAACGAAACAATCTCTGTCCTACGCAAAAACTTTACTCGGAGGAGACTAAACCGCCATCTACCGGCAATCTGGACACAAACCGTACATGTTAAGATTGTGATCTAGGAGAATGTAACCCAAAGACTCAGCCACCTCCTTTTGTCTGGTTTCGATTTTTTCATCAGAGAACTCAGCTATTTTTCCGCATTTCTGACAAACAATATGATCATGATGCTCTTGCTTGGACAATTCAAAGACTGAGTGCCCGCCTTCAAAGTTGTGTCTGGCAACCAATCCGGCCTGTTCGAACTGGGTCAACACTCTGTAAACAGTCGCTAACCCAATCTCTTCGTCAGCGGCAATCAACATCTTGTAGACGTCTTCCGCACTCACATGCTGAACCGTCGAGTTCTCAAGAACTTGAAGAATTTTAATTCGCGGGAGGGTAATTTTTAATCCCGCGTCTTTTAACTCTTTGCTTTTTTCGGGCATTTATTTAACTATCTATCGCTAACCGATTACATAGTACCCCAAAGAAAGATACACTACTTCAACTTTATTGGCCTATCTAGGAAGAAAATTGTCAAGACTTAGTATCATCGCGATTATTAGCTCAATACTAATCTCTGGATGCTCTAATTTTGGCTTTCCCGGAGTCTATAAATTAAGAATTCAGCAAGGAAACGTGGTTACACAGCAAATGATTGATCGATTAAAGCCTGGAATGTCAAAAAGCCAAGTTAGGTTCGTTTTAGGGAATCCAGTCTTAGAAGACCCACTAACAAAAGAACGATGGGACTACGTTTACACAATCCAAGTTTCGGGCGAAAAACTAAATAAGCAAACACTGTCAATTTATTTCGAGGAAAATAAACTGACTCATTTTTTCGGGAACTATGTTCCAAGCGAGAACATTCAAGAGAATCAATAGGATAAAACGATAGCCGAAAACCCTTTGAAATAATTAGCAGCTGTCCGGTCGAAAGAGTTTTTAAATTTTTTAAAGCTCTTCAAAAACAGATTCCGCTCTGGCACTAAAAAGTCTCACCATATTTTCTGCAGCATTCTCGAGAATTGAACCCATAGCTTTATCAATGATTTGTTTTTTTAGCTCAAAACAAAGATCCATCTCGACTTTACAGCCTAAATCTCCTAACTCGGTGAAGACCCATCTCCCGTTTAAGCTTTGGAGCGGCCCTTCAACAAACTCGATATCAATAAACTTAAAAGGGCTTAAGAGATTCTTCGTTACGAGATCGTAACTCACTCCAAGCCTTGTTATCGTAAGTTTAGCCAAAACGCAATCAGAGGACTTCTCTAAAATTTTGGCTGAAGAGCACCATGGAAGAAAATCAGGGTAAGCTTCAACATCATTCACTAAACTAAAGATATCTTTCTGTCTAAAAGGCATCAAAGCTGAACGATTGATTTGAGGCATTTATTTCAGAAAACTCATCGCGAAAACTACGAATATCGCTCCAGGCGCGATAAATCGGAGCGAAAAAACCAAGAGACGCAAAAAAAGCGAAGGGATCTCTGGGAGCTGACCTGAGAGGATTTCTGGTTTTAGCCTCCACCCGACAAACAAACTAATAAGTATCCCGCCAAAGGGAAGTAGAACATTGTTTGACAGAAAATCCATCGAATCAAAAAAAGATCTCTCGGGCAGCAACGTAAACTCACTCATTAAGTTGAAAGAAAAAGCACTGCCAAGACCTAGAAGCCAAGCTAATGACCCAATAATATATGCGCTAGTTGATCTCGCAAATTTTCCTTTTTCAGAGAGCCAGGCAACGGCTGGTTCACTAATCGATATAGCAGAAGTAACAGCCGCAAAAGAAACCAAAAGGAAGAAGAGTGCTCCGAAGATTTGACCTGCAACCATGTTACCGAATGCCAAGGGCAAAGAAACGAACATAAGACCGGGTCCAGCAGAGGGTTCAAGTCCATTCGCAAAAACGATAGGGAAAATAATCATGCCAGAGAGCAAGGCAACAAGAGTATCTAGCACTCCTATAGTTAGGGCGGATCCAGCGATTCCAGCAGACTTGGGCAGATAAGCACCGTATGCCATTATGGCGCCCATCCCCAAACTAAGGGTAAAAAATGCCTGGCCCATAGCAAGAAAAACTGAGTCTCCCGAGAAATCCTCTGGTTTGGGAGAAAACAAGAAGCTTAAGCCTTTCAAAAAATAACCTGATGACGAAGCAGCCCAAATCACCAAAAGAATCAAAAGAAGAAAGAGGCCAGGCATCAATAGCTTAACCGCTCTCTCCAGACCTTGGCCCACGCCTCGGGAAGTAATAAAAATAGTTGCTGCCATAAAAATAGTGTGCCAAAAGACTAGTCGATGCGGGTTGCTGATAAAATCCTCAAAAACTCTATTTGCATTAACAGAGTCAATCCCTAGAAACGCGCCTTGAATCATCTTTAGAAAATAAGCCAATGCCCATCCAGCGATAACAGAGTAAAAAGATAGGATCATGAAACCGGCCACCACGCCCATCCAACCAATTATTTGCCACGCAGAGTTGGCCCCAGAGTCTCTAGCCATAATCTTCATAGATGCTATTGGGCTATTCTTACCAGCTCGTCCTAAAACAATTTCAGCAATCATTATCGGCAGACCTATCACACAAATGCAGAGGAGATAAGCTAAGACAAAAACTCCGCCCCCATTTTCTCCTGCCACGTAGGGGAATCGCCATATATTGCCCAACCCCACGGCAGATCCAGCCGCCGCTAGGATAAAGATCAAGCGGGAAGACCACATTCCTGAAGAAGAGGCCCTCATTTAAAGCTTCTCGCAAAAAAGAAATTTTTTAGAAATATTCTGTAAAACATAATTTGAACGCATATTAAAACTATTTGCCTTTGTAACTTTCGTATAGCCTATACTTACTAACCAATTAATACTGATAAGTCTACTTGTGGCTTCAAAAAAACCCAAAACTCCATCCAACACCATCGTGCTCAATAAGCGTGCCAGATTCGATTACCACCTTCATGAGAAGATTGAAGCGGGAATGGTTTTAGAGGGCTGGGAAGTAAAAGCTTTGAGAGAGAAAAACGCCCAATTAGTTGATTCATATGTGTTTATACAAAAAGGGGAAGCTTACCTTTCAGGTTGTAATTTGACTCCAACAAAATCAGTTTCGACACACATAAGCCCTGAACCGCAGCGGACCAGAAAACTGCTTATGCACCGACAGGAGATCGATCGGTTAGTAGGCGGGATTCAAAAAAAGGGGCAGACATGCGTGGCAACTGCTCTTTATTGGAAGAATAACCGAGTAAAGTGCGAGATTGCGTTAGCTTCTGGGAAAAAATCGCATGACAAAAGACAGGCGATAAAAGAAAGGGATTGGAACAGGGATAAATCTCGGATGCTTAAAGAGGCTCGATAAAAATCAATAATCAGCAGTTTAAAAATTCCTTTGGAGGTTAAACCTGTTTATAATTTCGAAAGTTTAGGGGGCGACTTGGCTTCGACGCCGGTTGCGAAACCTGAGGTGCATGTCGAGAGGGTAGTGACTCTCGTTAATAAATCGCTGTAACTTTTATAGTTGCCAACGACGAAAACTACGCACTAGCAGCTTAAACCTAGTTTAAGTTTGCTTGACCTGGGGCGGATGTGCCCATGTATTCAAACCGGGTGCACGACTCATGGGACCGCTGTTAGACCTCGCTTGTGGTTAAAGCAGTTAAACATAAAGCAAGCTCGCTTTTTGATCCCTGCTTGTCGGGCCAGCAAAAAGTTAAATAATAGACAAAATAAGCATGTAGAGCTGATGGCAGAGGACTGACGGACGCGGGTTCAATTCCCGCCGCCTCCACCAAACTAGAGTCCAGCAAGATCCAAATACGTCCTAAGAGTCAAGTATTATAAGGCTCTTAGGTCTATAATGTGTCCGAGAAACTTCTAGAAGATCCACTGAGATACCCCCAATTTGGGGGTACTTTTGGGGGTGCTTTTTAAACACGGATCGTATTTGGAATTTTAATCATGCAGAAATTGACAGAGGCTAAACTTAAAGCAATTAAACCGGAAAAAAAACCTTTCAAAGTATCTGATGGCGGAGGGCTTTTCTTATATGTTAAGGAAGTTGGGAAATATTGGCGTTGGAAATACCGCTTTGACGGTAAAGAAAAGTCTCTCTCTTTCGGAAAATACCCGGAAACAAGCCTGGCTAAGGCTCGAGAACTTCATCAAGAGGGAAGAGCCTTATTAAAAGAAGGCCAAAACCCTTCAGACAAACGGAGGATCGAAAAACTTACGCGCAAAATTTCGAATAAATCCGACTTCAGGTCCATAGCAATCGAATGGTTTGATCAAAAAATGACTGATAAATCTGTAGACCATCAGAAAAGACAGATGGCGATTTTAGAAAAGGATCTATTCCCAACCCTTGGGAACGTTTCTGTTCGGAAAATTACAGCTTTGGAACTTACCGTGATTCTGCATAAAACAGAAAAGCGGAGTATAGATATGGCACACCGAGTGAGACAGGTGGCTCGCTCGGTCTTAGGATATGCCGTGGCTACAGGAAGGGCTGATAGCAATCCTGCTCGTGAGCTTGATGTTCTCAAACCATTGAAACAAAAACATTTGCCAGCCATTGTCGATCCTTTAGATCTAGGGTTACTGATGGACGCAGCAGAGGGTTACCAAGGAACAAAAATAGTTCGAGCGGCATTAAAATTATCTATCCATCTATTCCAGCGGCCCGGAGAGATACGGCACATGGAATGGAAAGAGGTAAATTTCGAGAAAAAAATCTGGGCGATTCCAGGGAGAAAGATGAAAACAGGGAGAGATCATCTGGTCCCACTGAGTTTTCAAGCAATAAAAATCTTAACGGAACTGCGACTGCTAACCGGTCACGACAGATACGCATTCCCAGGAGCAAGACGGAACAACAAACCCCTTTCAGAAAATACAGTGAGAAAAGCCCTTCGCACTCTGGGTTACGGTAACGATCAAGTGACCGCGCACGGCTTCAGAGCGACGGCACGGACTTTGATCGACGAGGAACTCGGATATCCCATGCACATCATCGAAGCTCAACTTTCTCACGCTGTTAAGGACCCAAATGGAAGAGCGTACAATCGAACGTCTCACTTAGCTGAGAGATCGGAGATGATGCAACAGTGGTCAAACTACCTAGACAAATTTACTCAGCCCGAAAAATCTAGAAGAGGAGGGCCAAGGTCAGGAGCCGGAAGAAAAACAGAGATCGACCAAAACAAAAAATTTGCGTTACTAAATGAAATACGCCTCCTCAGAAAAGAAGATCCAACAGTGAGTGATTCTTCAGCAATAAAACTTCTTCAGGAAAAAAAACTGGTCAGACCACAATCCTGCAATCGCTACCTCACGCCCAAGCATTTGGATCCACAAATCAAGGAGGCCTTTGAAGTTGGCGGGAGCGGTGGAATTTTAGATCTAGCACCCAGGTTATCCGAGCAAAATCCTTTCTGATGATGCAGAAATCCAACTACAATACGTAAATGCAACTGGTGAGCAGCTTTGAGACGATGGAGGTCAACTGATGTTCTGTCATAAGTGTGGGCAAAAAGCAGCAAAAGGAGCAAAATTCTGTTTTGCCTGTGGCACCAAGATCTTCACATCTGAGGCCAATAGTGGGTCGAATACAAATGCGGTTTCACTTAATGTTAATCGAAACGGCGAATTTATTAAGGACCGCGAGACTATTAGCGAACCCATAAAAGACCAAGGGACCAAGCCCAAGGCCCAAACCACAGAAGATGATCACGCCGAGTCGGAGACACAGAGTTCTAAAGAAAAATTCAATTTAGGCGATTCGCCTATTGATTCAATCTCAACAGAGAAAAGTTCTCGCCTAGATAATGAAAAAGCTCAAAAACCCTCGGATGAAATCGTTAAGTCGCAGACAAAAAATCAATCCTCCCCAGAAAAGTTTGAATCCGAGAAAGAAATTTCAAGCGATCGGGAAAGCAAACCGGTGAAACCGTTAGCCATAAATATTCCAATGCAAGGGTCCTATCAGCTTTGGTTTATCTTTTTTATTTTGCTAGCACCCACTTTGTTCTATTTAGAGGTTTCGGGCACTAGAGGCGGTGAATCACAGAATCAATTCCCTGCTTTTTTTTGCGGGATAATTGCATGGAATATCTACAAAAGGAATCTGAGAGCAATGGTCTGGATTGGTGTCTTTCTGGCTATCTCTGGAGCTTTTATCGTTTTTCTAGGAATCTCTATAGCAGGCGAGAACCCCTCACTTGCGAATACTGCCTCTCTTGCCTATGCCGGCAATTCTCCGCTTGATCTAATTGGAATCGGAGTCTTTAACTTTTTTGTTGGCGTTTTATTGTGGAGCCAGTTTAAACGGCTGAAAGAAACGCATGTATTGCATTGAATGCGGACAAAAAGCTTTGGAGGGGGCCTTATTTTGTCACTTTTGCGGGAAAGAACTTGTTAAGGTCGATAGGGTCAACTCAACTGAAACGCCACCACCGAAGCAAGAAAAAACTGATTACCTCACAGGATCGGATTCGCCTCCTGTAGAATTAACTGAATCAGAGAACGATGGGAGAAGCCCACCAACAGGAAGGAAACTTGAGACTGAACAGAGTGGCCTAACGAGTCAGGACCGAATCCCCAATCAAACCGCAACCCCATCCAATCGAACCGAAGTTCCAAGCCCTAAAGAAAAAACATTGCCAGAAACTAAGAAACCGCCAGGTGACGAACGATGGCTAAATAGTGAACCCGTGACTGAATGGAGAGTGACGACCTTTGGAGCACCCGTTTCGCCAAGGAAGACAGCCAAATCAGTAGATTCGGCAAAACCGACAGATAAAAATCTGACACAACCTATCTCAAGCGTCGGAAAGGCCAAAAAACCTCATACATCAGCTTTAGTTTCCGGTTTCCTAGGCGTAAGTTTTTTATTCTTTGCTGGATATGCCATTTATAAAAAAAACACTGAGACAGACGCTCGGTCTGAATGGCCAAAAAAGGAGATTACTCTATTAGTAGAAGGGAAATCGGTATCAGGAATTCATCAAGGTTTTAGGCCGTTCGGAACACCAAATGGATCTGGAAGATTTATGGCTGAGAATTTAATCTTTGAGGGAACTTTTAGAGAGGGAGAATTTTACGAAGGAAAGCTCACGGTCAACGAGAAGGATGTCTACCAAGGAAGCTTCAAAAAAGGAAACCTCCATGGATTTGGAACAAGATATCATCAGGACGGGTCGTTAAGCGAAGGAGAATTTAATGAGGGATCACTTGAGGACGGATTTTTGTTCATGTTCAACTCCAAGGATAAAAGCTGGTTCTGTCTACCACTGTTTTCTAATGAAGTAGAACCTATTGAAAGAGTGAAAAGCGTCGCAGATTGTAGGCGTGGGTTCGAGATAGAATGAACCAAAAGAAAGCCAACTAGCAAACAAAGGGAGTGATAACGAACACTCTAAAAGAAAGAAAGAATACCGGGCGCAAATGAAGAATATAAAACTCTGGTTTCCAAAAGAGGTAGGAGGACTTTTGAAATGGCTAATGAAATCACGTCTGTAAAACTCCCTGACAAATGGGGACCCGAGGATTCTGAGGACAAAAATTCACCTCGTCTTTATATGAAAAACACGATTGGCGGCATTGATCTGCCAATAAGTGGTGGTTGGGGTTATTCCAAAGATGACTGCGTAGTGATAGATAAAAAAGATCCAATCGTAGATCAAAGGCTTCCATTTAATGGCGTTGAAATCGAATATGTTTTTGCCGAAAAAAGAATTTATGCTGAGCTAATAGTGCTCCGACGTGGCGAGAAGTTCTCGGGAATTAAATGGGATCTATCAGAGCAACGTTTAGAGTTTATTGATAACAAAAGATTCGACATACTGAATTTCAGAGTAACTGCTTTCCCAGATCAAGATTGGTCGTTTTTAAAGCAAGATTGGGAAAGCAACAACGGTTTCGTAGAAGACAAGGAAGGACGCGATCGCCACGATAGAGAACGACGATTAAGATCTTGTTTCTATGACGCTGAATACTGGTTCGATATAACTAGCTTCTTTTAGGCTGCGCGATCCGCAATCACAACACGTTTGAAACCCCTCTTTACTTTTCCGCACGAGCCTTTGATTTCTGCAACACTTCTTTGAATCCTGTAAAGGCTTAAACAAGCCATTTGGTATTCAATGGATCCCGATTAACTCAAAAAGGAATCCTTCAAATGGAAGAACTGAAAACGCCTCGTTTACTAAGAATCGACCAAGTCTTACAACTCTATCCTATCTCTCGCAGCCGCTGGTACGCTGGAGTCAAAATGGGGGAGTTTCCCGAACCCATTAAGCTTGGCGAAAGGAGCGTCGCATGGCTTCAATCAGACATAGTTGATCTGATCGACAAGCGAAGGATGAAAGATACTTAGACGTGGACATCAGATTACCTGACGCGCTTCTGTGCGTCCCTGAGGGCGAGTATCGAATGGTCTATGCGAAACACGAATATCGAACAATGTTTAAAGGACAAAATAAATTAATCATGACACTTCGAATCTCTGAGATGACTGAACACTGCGGGAAACAATTTGAACGCTTCTATAACGTTGAAAGGAGCGGAAAAGCATATAAATCGCTTCAAAGATCTGACTTCCAAAGAGAAATGGCTGATGTCTTTCGTGTCCGATCCTTCAAAGGGATCCGGCTGTTTAGTGAACTTAAAGGATTTGAATTATTAGTCGATGTCAGAAACGTATCAATTGATTCGAAACAACAAAGCTTAAGTGACCACAATCTTTACAGTGTGGTGGCAAGGATAAAGGGACGAGTAGATTGACTTACACCTACTTACCCAATCTCAACCAAACCAACCCTAGGAAGCATCCATAGAGCATTGACTCAACGGGCTTCTAACGAGGTTTGGAAAAGGGAGTTTTCGCTCTTAAACCTGATTAGCGAAACATTACTATACAAACAAATGAATCAGGGCGGTGGTTCTATTTATTTAGAGCCACCGTTTAAGCATTTAAATAGTTAACGAGATAGAGGAACGTGTTTCTATCAAATAAAATATAAACATCGTAAGAACAAGAATTTTTATGACACCAAAACAACAGGCATTTTCAAGAGAGGTTGCAAAAGGACAGTCATTATCCGAGGCTTATCGAACGGCCTATGATGCAGAGAAGATGAGCGCAAATTCAATTCATGTGGAGGCAAGCCGAATTATGAAATTGAAACCAGTTAAGGAAAAAGTTAGATCTCTAGTCGCAGAATCGAACAAACGCATTGTGAATGATCGAATAGCAAAACGAGAAGAAGTTTTAGAGATGCTCACTCGTCTCATGAAAGAAGGACAACCGGCTGACTCACCTCGAATCAGGGCAGCAGAATTGCTTGGAAAGCATCACAGGATTTTTGAAGAGAAGGAAGCGAGGCAGTTACCCGAGAGAACATCTGAAGATCTGGCAAATGAAATCAACCAGCTACTTAAATCAGCTGGTAGCCCCTAGTTTGCCCCTAGTGGAGCTGAATTCGAAACTGTCGAGTATTTTTGAAATTTTGTCTGTTTTTAGCTGCTATCATTAAGGTTCTCGTCTATTTCAATTGCGTCAATGCCTAGTCTCTGGATCAGTTTCTCAACCTCCAGCACTTTTGGAGAACTGTCTTCTTGATCAAATTCACTTATCTGTTGAAACTGATTGGTAATCGTGTCCAGCAGCGCATTAAGTTCTCGTGTTTTTTCTTCCCGCAACATTTGGTCAAGATCTATTCTTTCACCCCAATACCTATTTAGCGCAGCGAAGAATCGATAAAAATAGCCACTAATCTCGCGTGCCCTCGGGCGGATGCGCCGTCCATCATTGAGGGGGTCGATGTCTGGGTCCAGAGTCTTTGCTGAGGACCAATGAGGGTGTTCTCTGTATTCGACATCAAAGGATTTGCAACTGGGGCACCGATAGGGTGTTTCTGGATATTCTCTCATTATCGACAAAGCAGAGCGGAGCTTAGTTTTTGCTTGCTCCTGACTTATGTCCGCTTGCCGATAAGAACCAAAGCTATTGCTGCTGCCTCCGGTCATTGAACTCCATCGGTAACGACAGTGCGGACAAGCTGATTCGAAAGCCCTATAAGTGGTCATGAGGTCTCAAGTTTGTCTCCGATGCCTCGAGCAAATCAGCTAAAATATCAAGCAAGACTATAGATCCGCTTTTCCATCTCACGCAGCTTAGCATTGCGCTCATCACCTTCAAGTTGGGGTATCTCTCTGAATTCACTCAAAATCAGTTCCAAGGCCTCACCGATTTCTTGGACCTTCTCTTGGCGCGATTCTGGCTCAATGTCTTTTCTTTCGAGCCACGAATAAGACACAAAGGAAGCGTAGCTGCAAAACAACACGTAAAGTTCATGCCCTCCGGGACGGTTGGTCTGTCCATCATTAAGTGGATCGAGATCACCGACATATGGATCACCTATTCTGTATTCGACATCAAAAGACCCGCAACTTGGGCAACGGTAGGGCGACGGCTTCTCATGCCAAACCAAGGCCCAACTTTTCATTCGCTCCCGCGCCTCGCTTGGAGACAAACCAAAAGTATTCCCGCTCTGTTGGATGTACCCGTCCCATTGGTTGTAGCATGTGGGACAAGCAGCTCTGTACTCTTCTATTACAGTCATGACCCGCCGCCTTTTTCATAAACCTCATCTACAGACTTTTAAGTGACCACAGTCAATTATTGCTCCAGCCATTTCGGGATAAAAGTGAAATAAGGGGAATCGTCTGGCGCAGAAAAATCTGCATCGACTGACTCGCCAGGCCTCTCAAAACGGTAATACTCTTTTTCGCCGCGAACCCACATGATTTGGTAACCAGAGAAGCCACCATCCTCGTATACCGTCTCGTATGTTTGAAATCCGTCCTCATCCCATTTTCTACTGATGCCGTGGCTCAAGCCGTTTTTTCGCCAACCCTCGTAGCTTACCGTGCCAGTAGCGTAATGATATTCTTGAACGAGACCATGAAGTTCTCCTTTATCGTAGGTTGCCATTCTTTTCAGTTTTCCGTTTGGCCACCACTCAAAGCACTTGCCTTGTCGTTGTCCTTTTGAGCCTGTCTCGTCTGTTAGCTGCTCATCGGGTTCACTGGCCAATAGCGAAGTCCCGTCTGCACGGTATCTTTCACAACCGCCCATTAAGTGCCCATACAGAAAATATGCTGCCGACTTTAGCTGGGCATTCGGATGCCACTCGAATGCAGGACCGTGTCTTAGTCCTTCTTTGTAACTGGTATAGGATTGAGCAAGCAGATAACGATTATCAAAAAACCCACGCACCCGCTCAATGCCTGAAAACACCTCTAAGATCTCGTCTTGGTTTTCGTCATACCGAGTCATGTACTTTAGTCCCTCCTTTTCAGGCAGCGTTGTCGTGGCATCAAACCAAGTAAAACTGTCGTAGGCTTCATCAGGGGTTACATGCTTATGAGCTGGTTGAGGCATAAGCTTTTTTTAACCCATCTCTTTTTAAGATTCCATCTCTTTCGATTTGCCAGTAATCTTGACTGAGGCTTACTTAATTTAGGAGACGGTCAACCTATCAAAAATATACTTTATCCAACCGTTTGTTCGCTTTGCTTACTCTGGGCAGGCTCAATTTCCCTAATCATGCAAGGGGGCGTTTACGTGCCACAGCAAACCACTCCTTTAGGCGTGCAACCTTGGAGGCTTCCCCACTTCATTGACGAATTAAAAAGCAGCACAGGACCGGGTCTTTTCAATACTGGGATGGAAACAGCGGCGTGTGACTCACCGGTGATTATTGAGCACATAGGTTGCTATAAAACTGGAGATAAGTCCGATCACTGTTTTCTGGAACCAGACGACCTAAGTGTCAAAGGTGGCTATCTTTATGTTAATGATACCGATGAACCCTTTAGCGGCGTAATACACCTATTTGATGGGACGGATGAATACGAGAACGGCAGTTATAAAGCCCGTTTGCTATGGCTTTGCGGGGACC
>CAJYCI010000025.1 GCA_913428515.1 uncultured Gammaproteobacteria bacterium
ACAGCCTTCCGATTCAATCGGTAGCGTCGGTAATTATCTTTACGAGCATGGTTGGCGGCGAGAAGAATTGGTTGCTATCGAAGTTGACGATAACTGTGAGATTTTTGCTGCAGGTGATTCAATTAAATCCACGGGCACCAATAAGCTTTATGATTGCCTGCCAAAATTATCTGATAGAGAAAATCTCCTCAGTCGGATGGTTTTACCTCTGAAATTAGCCGTGCCCGGAGGTCATGAATATTGGATTGGTTTTTGGAATTTTTCAGTGCTTACGAAATACAACCGAAGCAATCTATATGCGTTGGCAGTCTTTCAGCTTAGCGAAGCCTTCAAAAAAACTGATTAGATAGAGATCTTCCCATGTTATTACAGGTAATATTGATAACGATGATCTGTTTTTTGAGTTCTTGCCTGCATACGGACAATCATAAAACTAGGGATTTAAAAAAAAATCAATATGAAGTTTTCGGAAAGGTTTATGAAACTATGGATTCCGCGGAGGGGTACTTAGAAATTGGGGTGGCTTCTTGGTATGGAAAAAAATTTCATGGGAACCTGACTGCTTCTGGCGAAACATACGATATGAGTATGATGACAGCGGCGCACAAAGCTTTGCCTTTGCCTACCATGGTAAAAGTAACTAATCTTAAGAATGGAAAAAAAACCGTTGTTAAGGTGAATGATAGAGGTCCTTTTCATGATGATCGTCTGATTGATTTATCATATGCTGCAGCTCTGGAGTTGGGTTTTCTTGAAAATGGGTTAACCACCGTAGTCGTCGAGGCTATAAAGGACAAAGCGCCCGCCAACGCCTATAAACTAGGAGAGAGTGAGGGAAGGAATTATATTCAGGTAGGAGCGTTTAAAACAAAAATAGCTGCAAGGAATCTATCTAATGAGCTCAGCAACTTGTTTTCGGAAACGGTCTCAGTTCGAGTGATTCCGCCACTCGAAAACTCTGATTTGCACAAAGTATTGGTTGGACCTCTAACAGAAGAAAAACAAAAGCTTTACGTGTTGAAGATAATCTCAGATAAAGGATTC
This sequence comes from uncultured Gammaproteobacteria bacterium, assembly GCA_913428515.1. GTDB lineage: Bacteria > Pseudomonadota > Gammaproteobacteria > Pseudomonadales > Azotimanducaceae > UBA9659. The sequence goes on from CAJYCI010000025.1 coordinate 1,045, forward strand.
GAAGGACCTTTGTACGTAAAAGAATAATGGAGCTTATTAATGCTTAAAAGTATTAGATCGATAGTTTTTTGTTTTTTATTGCTCTTAGTAGCTACTAATTTAGCATATGCGGACAAGTTTATTATTCCGGCTCCTCCCCAGATTAGCGCCGAGGGTTATTTTTTGATGGACGCAAATACCGACGAAGTTTTAGTCGAGTTTAACTCTGACCAACGGCTGCCCCCCGCGAGCCTCACCAAAATAATGACTAGCTATGTTGCGGCAAAGGAACTCGCGAAAGGATCTATTTCTTTGGATGATGAAGTGAGCGTGAGCGTTAAGGCATGGAGAATGGAAGGCTCAAGGATGTTTATTCGCGAAGGGACTTCTGTTCGATTAGAGGAGATCTTAAGAGGAATTATTGTGCAATCTGGGAACGACGCTAGTGTCGCTCTTGCCGAACATATCTCGGGTTCGGAAGAATCTTTTGTAGAAACAATGAACATGCATGCCAGAAACCTGGGGCTGGATAACACAAATTTCGAAAACTCAACAGGTTTGCCCCATGAAAATCATTACACTACCGCCTCAGATTTGGCTCGGCTGGTCAAAGCGCTTATCGTAGAGTTCCCCTCTCATTATAAGTACTATGCAGAAAAATCTTATGAATATGCTGGAATTCGGCAAAATAATCGGAACAGATTACTCTGGCGGGATGCCTCGGTAGATGGGGTTAAGACTGGACATACCGAAGCAGCTGGGTACTGCTTGGTAGCTTCAGCATTTAGAAATGGGATGAGATTAATCTCGGTTGTTATGGGAACACAGAGCCAGATTAGCAGGGCAATTGAAAGCCAGAAGTTATTAACTTTTGGCTTTAGGTATTTTGAAACGATTTCGCTGTATGAAGCCGGCGACGTCCTCAAACAAGTAAAAATATGGAGTGGTAAACACAGCTCATTAAGGCTTGGATTAACCAATCCTCTACTTCTGACGATCCCAAAGGGCAGTCGTGATAAACTTGTCGCTGAAATCACACTCGTTAAAGAAATCCATGCGCCAATAACAAGGGGTGATAAATTTGGCACGCTCTTGATCTCAGGGTTGAACGAAAGAGAATTTTCGGTTCCGATAGCAGCCCTAAATAGTGTTGAGGAAGCCGGATTTTTCAGCAAATTGATAGATTCAATCCAACTATTTTTTCTTAAGTTGTTTGGCGGCGATCCATTGGAGTATTGACTTGAAGATCTCAGAGCAAACTATTTCGTTTCCGTGCGACTACCCGATCAAGGTTTTGTGCGGGAACCGTCCGGGTCTTTCAAAAGAAATAGTAGAATGTGCGTCAAAGCACGATTTGAGTTTTAAAGAGTCTTCAGTAAGCGAAAAAATGAGCCAAAAAAAGAATTACGTGTCGGTATCCTTCATATTGAGAGCTCTCTCGGAGAATCACATCAAAGACTTGTATCTAGACTTGAAAAAAATAGAATCGGTTAAGCTGGTTTTATAATGAATAAAGTGAGCCCCTCTCTTTTTTACCGAAATTTTCACAATAGGTCTTACGAAAAAACTTGCGAACAAATGCGAAATTTTACGTTGACTAGAAACAATGATACTCAGGATGAGGTTTGGTTTTTAGATCACTTGCCAGTGTTCACTATAGGCAAATTAGGAAAGCTCGATAACTTACTAGCTCATACTAAAATCCCTGTGGTGCACAGTGATCGGGGTGGGGATATTACTTATCACGGACCAGGGCAGCTGGTTGTTTATCTCTTACTAGACCTAGCTCGAAGGAATTTGGGCATTCGACAACTGGTTTCGCTAATAGAAGACACTCTGATTTGCCTGCTCAGTTCGTACGGTGTTTGTGCGTCGACCATGGAACAAGTTCCCGGAGTTTTTGTTGGACGAAAAAAAATCGGGTTTTTAGGTCTTCGAGTTCGAAGAGGAAAAACTTACCATGGGTTTAGCTTAAATATCGACATGGATCTTTCTCCTTTCAAGATAATAAACCCCTGCGGTTATAAGGGTTTGGAAGTGACAGATTTAAAATCGTTAGGGAAAAATACAGAGATGAAAGTTGTTTTAAATGATATAAAGTCGATTCTAAATTTGAAACTCGGCAAATTAGGTCGCATCGCATAGGGGAGATCTTGGCAAATAAAAACAGATTAGTAGTGGGCGAGAAGCTAAGGGGCGCAGAAAAAGTTAGACGCATCCCTATCAAAGTGATACCCACGGAAACCTTACCCCAAAAGCCAAAGTGGTTAAGAGTAAGGGTTCGATCAAATCCAAAAATTGAAAGAACCAAAGAAATTCTCAGAAATAGGTCTCTGGCGTCGGTTTGCGAAGAGGCTAGCTGCCCCAATTTGCCAGAGTGTTTTTCTCGAGGGACTGCAACTTTCATGATCATGGGAGAGATATGTACCAGGAGATGTCCCTTCTGCGATGTGGCGCATGGAAAACCAAAGCCGCTTGATGATAATGAACCGAGAAATTTGGCTCGTGCAATTCAAGAAATGAAGCTAACCTATGTGGTGATTACTTCTGTCGATCGTGATGATTTGAAGGACAGTGGTGCTTCCCATTTTAGGAGTTGCATAGAGGAAGTAAAAATTTCGAATCCCCAAATCATTATTGAAGTATTGGTTCCCGATTTTCGCGGAAGAAAAGAAATAGCTCTAAAAATTTTAAGCAGAACTCCCCCAGATGTTTTCAATCATAATTTGGAAACTATTCCTAGACTTTATAAAAAGGTGAGGCCTGGAGCCGATTATGCTTGGTCTCTCGGTCTTCTGAAATCTTTTAAACAGCTTAACCCAAATGTCCCGACTAAATCTGGCTTGATGCTAGGGTTGGGTGAACACCTGAGTGAAGTTAGGTCGGTTATGAGCGATTTGCGCGAAAATAACGTTGACATGCTAACACTGGGTCAATATTTGCAGCCTAGCAGACAGCATTTAAAAGTTGAGCGATTTGTCTCTCCCGAAGAGTTTGACGATCTGGCGCAATTTGGGCGATCGCTAGGATTTAAAAGTGTAGCGAGCGGACCTCTTGTTCGGTCCTCATATCACGCAGATCTTCAGGTGGCAGAAACTTTACACTAGTCGTTCTTTTTGTTGCACGTTTCGCAATCCAAGTTTTTTGGCAAGTCAAGTTTCAGCCATTCTAAATGTCTACCATCGATTGTTATCAATTTTCCAGCAGAGGAGGTTCCAATGCCCAAAAGGTTTTTTAGAATTTCTGTCGCTTGTAGACAGCCTATAGCCCCTACTATGGGTCCCAAAACTCCTGAGTCGGAGCAAGAAGCATCCTCTATCTCTTCATCGGTATTGTAAAGGCAGCGATAGCATGGGCCATCTAGGTTTGTTGGATCGATAACGATTAACTGGCCGTCCATTTTTATTGCGGCTCCTGAAACAAGCAATGTTTTTTCCGAAAAACATACGTCGTTGATTGTTAGGCGCGTGCCTAAGTTATCGGTGCAATCAGCTACAATATCTACGGAGCCTATCCATTCTCGAAGTTCTTCGGTCGAAGCTAATTTGGTTAGGCTTATGATCTCAATTTGAGGGTTTATTTCCAAAAGTCTTTTCTTGGCAGCAACTGCCTTGTTCTCACCAATATTTTTTGAGGAAAAAATCGTTTGTCGCTGAAGATTAGAAACATGAACAGAATCGAAATCAGAAATGACTAATCTCCCTACGCCAGATGCCGCTAAGTAGGACGCCACGGGGCTCCCAAGTCCTCCGAGACCGATTACCATTGCACTAGAAGAAAGTAGCTTTTCTTGACCTAGAATGTCTATATCAGGAAGCAAGATATTTCTGCTGTAGCGCATCAATTGATTATCGTTAAGAGTCATGATTGTGCCCTGATAACTCTGTCATGACCTGCGAAATCCTCATAGGTTCTGATTGTAAAAAAATCATTCTGCCGCAATATCTGAAGGACGTTATCTTTTTGGTCATAACCATGCTCTAGGTACAGCCGTCCTTTCTCCATCAAATTTTTTTTTGCTTTTTTTATAATCTCCCTAGCAGGATCGAGCCCATCGCCCCCACCCTCTAAAGCAAGCCTCGGCTCATGGCGAAGATTTTCTAAATGCGGATCGTCATTACATATGTATGGTGGGTTTGATACTATTATATCGAAGTTTGCTCTAATCGAGTTTAGCCAAAAGCACTGAACAAAGTTTATGTTTTTTAGTCCTAGTGAGTTTATTTTTGCTTCCCGCAGTGCCAATAAGCTTATATCGGTAGCTAATATGTTCCAACTAGGCATTTCTTCCGCAATGCTTATACCGATTACTCCGGCTCCAGTTCCTAAATCAAGAACTTTTAGGTTTTCCCTTCTATTCTCAGACAAAATTAGCTCAACTAGAAGTTCCGTTTCGGGTCGCGGGATAAGAGTGTCAGTCGTGACTCGGAATTCTTTTTTCCAAAAACCCTCGATCCCAGTTATATAAGGTATTGGTATCCCTGCACAACGCTGAGATATATATTTTTCTAACAAGCGCAGATCTTCGAATCTTTTTGAATTGACTTCAAAAAAATTAGTGAGCGCATAAGCTTTACTTAGACCCGTTGCCGCTGAAAAAAGCTCCATATACTCACGAAGTGGGTCGTCAGAGATCTTTCCTAGTTTCTTAATGGATGCTTGCCTGAATTCGTCAAGGCTTCTAATCATTACCGCTACTTATTGATCTGAGTATATCAGCATGGTGTTCCGCAATTAATTGATTAAGGACCACATTTAATTCTCCTGCCATTATTTGTTGAAGGCGATGCACGGTAAGGTTGATTCGATGATCGGTTACTCGACCCTCAGGGAAATTATAAGTCCGAATCTTTTCAGATCGATCTCCAGTTCCAACTAAATTTTTTCTCTCCTTAGCTCTTTCACTGCTTTGTTCAATTTTTGCGTTCTCCATTAATTTAGCTTGAAGGAGTGAGAGTGCTCTAGCCTTATTCTTATGTTGAGATCTCTCATCTTGACACTCCACTACCAGCCCTGAAGGCAGGTGAGTTAGTCGAACTGCGGAATCGGTTTTATTGACGTGCTGCCCACCTGCTCCAGAGGCTCTAAAAGTGTCTACTCGCAGATCTGCTTTGTCGATTTCTATTTCTTGTATCTCTTCAAGTTCGGGAAGAATTGCAACAGTGCAGGCTGAAGTATGAACACGTCCTTGGGACTCTGTTTGCGGAATTCTTTGTACTCGATGCGCGCCCGATTCGAACTTCATGTTAGCGTAAACATGCTTACCTTCAACTCTCGCTATGATTTCCTTAAACCCGCCGTGGTCTCCTGGTTTTTCGGAAAGGGAGTTAATTCTCCAATTTTTTAATTCAGAGAATCTCACATACATTTTAAATAAATCTCCAGCGAAAATAGCTGCCTCATCTCCCCCAGCGCCTGCTCTGATTTCTAAGAAAATATTATTTTTGTCAAAAGGGTCTTCTGGAAGAAGAAGAGTTTCTAGCTCTTTGTTTAGTCTTTCGCCTTCTTTTTTCAAATCGCTGATTTCGTTTCCTGCTAGCTCTTGAATTTCTATATCTGGATCTCCTAACAGTTTTTCAGTTTCTAAGATCTCTTTAGAGTTGTTCCCAATTTTTTTAAAGCAAGAAACTATCAGTTCTAGTTCAGAATACTCTTTTGAATAGGCTCGAAATTTTTTTTGGTCCGATATGGTGGCGTTTTCGGATAATATTGCAGCAAGCTCTTCATGCCTTTCGAGTAATTGATCTAATTTTTTTGTTAGAGACTTATTCATCTTTTTTTCCTAGGTCATATAGCTCAACCGCCGCCTCAATGAGCGGTTGGTTGTTCCAATCTAATGCAGCCTTTAGCTTCACCGTCGGCTCATGCATTATTTTATTAGTTAATTGATTTGCTAGCTGAATAATAATTTCTCTTGGCTTCTCTCCTTTATCTAAACTCGTAATTGCTTTTAAAACCTCCTCGTCTTTTATTAAATTGTGTGCCTCGCGAAAATCTCTAAGGATTTTGGAATTCTCCGATAGAGCTTCTTGCGGTTTATACTGATCGGCATAAAACGTAACTATTTTCTCAGCTTCCGCCGCTGCCTTTTCTTTTATATTTAAGTTCTTGTCAATTATTTTCTGGAAATCATCAAGGCCATAAAGGTAAATGTCTCTTAGCTCGCCAGTCTCTGGTTCAATATCCCTAGGTATTGCCAAGTCAACCATTAAGATTGGCTTATGTTTTTGATTTTTCAATGCGCTTTCAACCGATCCTTTCCCTATAACTGGTAAAGACGATGATGTTGAAGCTACCAAAATATCGGTTCTTAAAAGCTCAGCATTTGCTGTATCTATACTTATGCTCTGCCCTCCGAGAAGTTTGGCTAATTTGTCCCCTCTAGTTTTCGATCTGTTCGCAATAGTAAATTGACTGATACCCGCAGATTTGAGGTGTTTACCCACTAGCTGAGCTATCTCCCCAGCACCAACTAACATAACTCTGCATGTTGATAGTTGAGTGAATAACTTTTCAGCTATGGTTACCGTTAGGCTCCCCAACGAGACCGAATTTTCGCCAATTTTTGTCTGAGATCTAATCGCTTTCGCTCCCCTAAAAATCATTTGAGAAAAATTCTTTAGTTCTTTCCCAAGGGTTCCGGCTAACCCCGCTACGTGAAAACAATTTTTGAATTGTCCCAGGATCTGTGATTCACCTAAAATTAGGGAATCTAAACCACTCGCAACCTTAAGTGCGTGATTTGCCGTCTCATTTGAAGATTTAAAATAAAAGCTGTCCCTTATTTCGCTGTATGCAATCTTTTTAAGACTTGCTAACCGATGTTTTATTTGTTCACTATCTGAAGTTTTCGACACAACATAGATTTCTGTCCTATTGCAAGTAGATAATATTGCTATTTCTTCGAGCGCTAAACTGTCTTTTAAGCTTTTAAGGGCTGGAATTAACTCTTCTTCTGAGAAAGCTATCTTTTCTCTGATGTCCACAGAGGCTGTGTTATGGTTAATGCCGACTAGGAAAAGTTGCATATTCTAGTTTTATCTGCGTTTCGTGTTTATTATTCAGTTCTTGGTTTGTGAGCAATAAGACTGAGTTCTAAAAGTCTATAGTCAACAAGGGTTAATTGTACTTTGCAATGGTTTGGAATACATCGAAAAAGATAGCTTATTTTTTACCTGAAGATTTAATTCACGATAATGAAATCAAGTTGATTCCAATGTTTTGTCATTCAACTGTTTTTTTCTTTTTTAAAAGATATTTTTACTCGATTTTAATTTTCTCGCTCGCTAGCTGCTCGCTGACCCCGAGCCTCCCAGAGAACAAAAAGGGTTTAGATCAAGCCCAAGACACAGCAAATCAAGGATCTAACCTCTATGAAAAAAGAGGTGGGGTTCTTAAGGCTGATCAATCCAAATCATTCGAAGGTGACTCACTATTGGATCTCCTAGAAGCAGAAATTGCTGGGCATCGCGGAGATTATCAAAAGGCGCTCAAGAATTACGAGAACGTCGCCGTTTCGACGATGGATCTAGGGGTTTTGAGGAGAGCCTTCAACATTGCTGAGTATCTAAAAGAGAGCGAAGCGGCTCTTCGCCTTGCAAAGATTTGGGCCGCAAAGGAACCAAACAGCCTAAACGCTCACTCTAAGATAATCGAGAAAAGCCTTAGGCTAGGTTTATTCGATGTCGCCCTTTCCAGTATGAAAGATTTGAAAAAGTTAGGAGGAACCCCTAATTTTGAGATTCTCACGATCGCAATGGCTGAACGTCCAACGAACGAGAAGAAAAAGATTTTAGGTGTCCTTGAAGAGCTTATTGCATCCTTTCCTAACGACCCGGGCCTTCTGATCACCGCGGCCACTTTCTATTCTCAAGTTTCATCGTTTGATAAAGCATTGACAGTCATCAATGCTTTGCTCAGAGAGGGCGAAGACCCGAAAAAAATTTCGTTGAAAGCAAGGATTTTGATCGCCAAAGACGAAGTTGAAAACGCAGAAGATGTATTGCGTTCATATCTCAAAGAAAATGAGGAAGAGTTAGGCTTGCTGGTCTTGCTAGCTCAAGTGCTCTTTGAGCAAGAAGATTTTGAAAAAGCGAAGGCTCAATATCAGCGGGCGCTAGAGCTGAGACCAAATGATGGGGCGTTGCTTCTAGCATTAGCGATAATATCGTTGGAACAAGGAGATGATGAGGAGGCCGAGAAAATTCTTGAAAGGATGATTCGTTGGAGTTTGAGAGTTGAGGACGCATATTTCCATTTAGCAGGCATTATGGAGCGAAAAAAAGATCTTTCTCAGGCTTTAGAACATTATAAAAAAGTATCAGGTGGTTATGGTTTTATGGCCTCTCAAATGCGGATCGCATCTCTCATCGAGACTTTAGAGGGGCTTGAAAGCTCCAGAAATCATTTCACCGAGCAACGTTCCGCTTATCCCTTAAGTTCTAGAAATTTTAGTCTGCTAGAGGCGCAATTTCTGTCGGAAAGAAAGCTCTTCAATGAAGCTATAGGAGTTTTAGATAGCGAGCTAGACTCGAAGCCCAATGATATCGGAATCCTTTATAGAAAAGCGCTTATCGGAGGTGAGGCTGGTAGGTTCAATATTTTGGAAAAAGCTTTAACTCGAATTCTCGAAATCGAGCCCGATAACGCAGATGCATTAAATTCATTGGGTTACACTTTGGCAGATAAAACTGACCGATATCAGGAAGCTTTCGAGCTGGTCAGCAAGGCCCTTTCAATAAGACCTGATGACCCTGCCTTTATTGACAGCATGGGATGGGTTCACTATCGCCTAAACAACTTAGAGCAGGCGATTTCGTATTTAACAAAAGCCTTAAGTTTGCTTAAAGACGATGAAATAGCAGCGCACCTTGGGGAGGCTCTTTGGATGTCAGGAAGAAAGAGTGAGGCTCTTGAGGTTTGGAAAAACGGACTTAAACTTGACTCTGAAAGCCGCGTTTTGAGGAACGCTAAAGAAAAATTCCAGCCAGAATGAGGGTGCGACGACTCCTTCTTGTTATTTGTGGCTCCCTCTTATTCAGTTGTGTGAATACCGAGTTTGCGGCCTTCGATCCGAACCTTGAATGGACTATAAGAGGGAAAATCTCTTTTAACAGCCCCGAATTTTCAGGAATTTATAACTTTGCAGTTTTTAAAAAAAACGAGTACCAGGAAATAGTCGTTTCATCTCTTTTTGGGATAGATATTTATAGAATTAAACTTCTGCCTAACGGCGTTTTAGTGAGAGAGCCGCGCCTGGATATTCTTTTGCGCGAATCGAAAGGTTTAGATAATATCCTTAAGGAAAATCTTGAGTTCATTTCGCGCTGGTTACCATTTTGGGCCTTAGGACAGGACAAATTTGGCAAGCCATTACCGATATTTTTGCGAGAGAATGGGTGGGGTGTTGAGCTCGCTGATTTTGTAGGAGTAAGGCCCAGAACAGTTATTCTTAATAAACTTACTGTCGGTGCAAAAATAAGGATCTTAGAGGCTGAAAACCTAATTTGACAGCGGAATGATGGCACATCAAAATAAGACGACGAAAGCGTTGAAAGACATAGCCATCAAGTTTGTGTGTTGATAGAATTCCTCAGAGTTTTTTGCCAACTTCATAGAAGAAAAGAGAGTCATTGGGGTGTCGCCAAGTTGGTAAGGCACAAGGTTTTGATCCTTGCATGCGCAGGTTCGAGTCCTGCCACCCCAGCCAGACCATCTTTTAATGTGTCAGGAATTCATAGTGGCAGAATTAAAGATATTTTCGGGGAATGCACACAAAGTGCTTGCGAATAGAGTTGTTGACCGCTTGAGGATGGATTTAGGGGTAGCAGACGTAAGTCAGTTTAGTGATGGAGAAATCTCGGTAGAAATCCATGAGAATGTTCGTGGAAAAGATGTTTTTATCATCCAGCCGACATGTGCGCCTACAAACGATAATCTGATGGAATTAGTTATTATAGCTGATTGTCTCCAGCGTGCTTCAGCGGCAAGAGTCACTGCTGTTATACCCTATTTTGGCTACGCTCGGCAGGATCGGAGGGTCAGATCTGCGAGAGTTCCGATAACAGCAAAAGTTGTAGCAGATATGTTGGGCAGTGCCGGCATTAATCGAGTTCTTACAGTAGATCTTCATGCAGACCAGATCCAAGGTTTCTTTGAGATACCGGTAGATAATATTTATGGATCGCCAGTTCTGCTGTCTGATATTGAGAGGAAAAATTATCAGGATCTTATTATTGTTTCTCCAGATGTGGGTGGAGTCGTAAGAGCTAGGGCCATGGCAAAACAACTTGATGACGCGGATTTAGCAATAATAGACAAGAGAAGACCAAAAGCGAATGAGGCCGAGGTAATGAATATCGTTGGTGATGTTCAAGGAAGGACTTGCCTGCTAGTGGATGACATAGTTGATACTGCTGGCACTTTGTGCGCTGCCGCGGAAGTTTTAAAAAAGAATGGAGCGAATAAGGTTGTAGCTTATTGCACCCATCCGGTGTTGTCTGGAACTGCGATAGACAATATTGATAAATCGACCCTGGATGAAGTTGTTGTCACGGATACAATTCCGTTGACAAAAAAAGCGCAAGAGTCGAAAAAAATAAGGCAACTCAGTGTAGCTGACGAGCTAGCAGAATCAATTCGCAGAATAAGCAATGAAGAGTCACTAAGTGCACTCTTCACTAAACGTGTCCAGCCAACTCTTTTTTGATAGGTTGGCTACAAAACCATCTAATTGACTGGTCGTAGTTTATTAGATGAGAAAGGAGTAAATAATGTCAGATTTTGATTTAACTGCAGAATTTCGCAATGACAGAGGGAAAGGAGCGAGCCGCCGCCTTCGTCGCGAGAGCGGGGTGGTTCCTAGCATTTTGTACGGAGCTGGCAAAACCCCTGAAGCCATTTCGATTGCCCACAAGGATCTTTTTAAGGCTTGCGAAAATGAGGCTTTTTTCTCTCATATTTTGGATATAAGCCTTGAGGGTAAAACCCAGAAAGCCATACTTAAAGATTTGCAGAGACACCCATCAAAGAGTCTAATCCTGCATGCGGACTTTTTGAGAGTGGAGATGGACCAAGTGATTACGGTAGAAGTCCCTCTCAGGTTTGTTAACGAAGAAAGCTGCGTTGGAGTTAAACAAGGTGGTGGAAATATTTCGAGAAACATGGCTTCGCTTGAGGTTTCGTGTTTGCCTGGAGATTTGCCTGAGTACATAGAGGTCGACATAGAATCGGTCGGGGTAGGTGAGTCGATTCACATGAGTGAATTAGTTTTGCCCAGCACTCTGGTTGTTCCTGCTCTGCAGCAGGGCAGCGATTATGACCAGGTAGTAGTATCCGTGAATGCTCCGAAACGCGCTGATGAAGAATCCGACCAAGCCTCGGGATTAGATTCTTCTGAATCTGATGATTCCTCGAGCTCTAATGACAGCGATTCTTCAAATGACGGATAAATGCTAGATTTGCGTGATACAGCTTAGCGAGAAAAAATCTATTCGACTTATGGTCGGGCTAGGTAATCCGGGTGACCAGTACTTGAGCACCCGGCACAACGCGGGAGTTTGGTTTCTTCAAAGTTTGGCAGAATTTTCAAAAACCACCTTCAAAGAAGAAAAAAAGTTTTTCGGCAGAGTCGCTACCGCTCGGTTTTCTGATTTGGAAGTGTTGCTTCTACTGCCTCAGACCTATATGAATGAGTCTGGAAGAAGCGTCGCCGCAATAGCGAATTATTATAAAATGAACGCCTCCCAGATATTAGTGGCTCATGATGAGGTAGACTTGCCTGCCGGAAGGCTTCGCTTGAAAGAAGGCGGTGGACTAGCCGGGCACAATGGCTTGAGGGACGTTTCACGAAGCTTGGCTTCTAAGCTAGACTTCAAGCGGCTTCGGATTGGTGTAGGACGTCCAAAATTCAAAGAAGATTTGGTAGGGCATGTGCTAGGGAAAATTCCTTTTTTTGAGAGGAAATTGATCGATGATTCAATTTTAATAACTCATTCGCTGTTGCCAGAGTTAGTTGAAGGGCAATGGCAAAAAGCCATGCATAAGCTGCATACCGCTTGCTAGCAGTACTTGGAGAGTTTAGATGGGTTTTAAATGTGGGATAGTTGGATTACCAAACGTAGGTAAATCGACTTTGTTCAACGCTTTGACTAACGCAGGTATCGGGGCTGAGAATTTTCCATTTTGTACTATTGAACCGAACGCAGGTTTAGTGTCTCTTCCCGACTCAAGGTTGGAGAAATTGGCTGATATGGTCGAAACCAAGAAAGTCGTTCCTGCGATAGTAGAGTTTGTTGATATAGCGGGCCTTGTTCAAGGCGCTTCTAAAGGAGAGGGTTTGGGAAACCAATTTCTCGCCAACATAAGAGAAACTAATGCGATAGCTCACGTAGTCCGATGTTTCCAGGACGAGAATGTGGTCCACGTCGCTAACAAGATAGACCCGGTCGCAGATATAGAAATAATCAATACCGAACTTCAACTTGCGGACTTAGAAACCATAGAAAGGGCTATTTTAAGGATTTCAAAGAACGCTAAAAGTGGTGATAAAGGGGAAATTGCGAAGCTTTCAACTTTGGAAAGCGTTCAAGATCATTTAAGCCGAGGAAACCCTGCAAGAAGCGCGAGTTTAGATGATGAGGGGATCAAACTAATTGACTCTCTTCAACTAATCAGCAGAAAACCGGTTTTATATATTGCTAATGTTGATGAGGAAGGTATACGAGGCAATGAGTTTACTGAGCTTGTAAAATGTTTAGCCGAAGCCGAAGGTGCAAAGTTCCTTATGATTTGTAATAAGCTCGAGTCGGAAATATCTGAACTCGAAGAGGAGGAGAAGAAAGAATTTCTCGTGGAATTAGAGATAGACGAATCAGGTCTTGATAGATTTATTAAGGCCGGATACGAGTTGCTAAGCTTGAGAACCTATTTTACTGCTGGGCCAAACGAAACTCGAGCTTGGACTTTTAAAAAGGGCACGAGTGCTCCAGGTGCCGCCGGTGTTATCCATACTGATTTTGAAAAGGGGTTCATCAGGGCTGAAGTCATTTCGTTTGAGGACTACGTTTTGTGTGGGGGTGAGCTTGGAGCTAAAGAGGCGGGTAAGTGGAGGTTGGAGGGCAAGGACTACGTCGTCCAAGATGGCGACGTAGTCCACTTTCGATTTAACGTGTGACCCACGAACAAGTTAAGCCGCTTGATTTGCTTTTTTTATCACTTCTTCTGCGACACTGTTTGGGCAGGCTGCGTAATGACTAAACTCCATTGAAAACTGGCCTCTTCCTGAAGTCATGGTTCTTAAATCCCCAATGTAACCGAACATCTCTGCAAGCGGTGCGGTAGATTTAATTCTTATCCCAGTTGATGCTGAGTCTTGTCCTTGAATCATTCCTCGTCGTCGGTTCAGGTCGCCTATTACGTCTCCGACATGCTCGTCCGGTGTGAAAACGTCGACCTTCATTATTGGTTCCATCAGTTGCGGACCTGCTTTTGGCATCGTTTGGCGATAAGCGGCTTTTGATGCAAGTTCGTAAGCAATGGCAGAGGAGTCGACAGCGTGGAATGCGCCATCCATAAGAGTGATCTTCACATCAAGTAACGGATAGCCCGCCAGCGGGCCTTCCTCCATGCTGAGTTGGAATCCTTTTTGAACAGCGGGCCAGAATTCCCTCGGAACATTTCCACCTGTTACTTTGGATTCAAACTCAAATCCAGACCCAGTTTCAGCAGGCTCTACAACATAATCAATCTTCGCGAATTGTCCGGCACCACCCGACTGTTTTTTGTGGGTGTAGCTGTCTTCAATCTTCTGAGTAATCGACTCTCTGTAAGCAACCTGGGGCGCGCCCATGTCGACTTCAACACCATGGGTCCTCTTCAATATATCTACTTTGATATCTAAATGGAGTTCTCCCATTCCCTTGATTATGGTCTCACCTGATTCTTCGTCGGTCTCTACCCTAAAAGAAGGATCCTCTTGAATCATTTTTCCAAGAGCTACTCCCATTTTTTCTGACGCAGCTTTATCTTTTGGATGTATAGCTATAGAGATCACCGGATCAGGAAAAACCATGGGCTCTAAAGTAGCAGGTTGGTTAGTATCACAAAGGGTGTGTCCAGTTTGAGTGTTTTTCATGCCAATCAGAGCCACTATATCTCCAGCCTGCGCTGAATCCTTTTCTATCCTCTCGTCGGCATGCATCTCAACAATTCGTCCGATTCGTTCATTTTTCCCTGTGTATGTATTTAGGACGTTATCTCCTTTTTTTAAGTTCCCAGAATAAATTCGCGTAAAGGTTAAAGCGCCAAAGCGATCATCCATTATCTTAAAAGCGAGAGCTCTAAGAGGCTTTTCTGGATCTACGATTGCGAAATCTCCGGTTTCATTTCCCTCTAGGTCTATTTCTGGTTGCGGTTTGACCTCTGTTGGATTTGGAAGGAAGTCGACAACCGCATTTAAAACAGGTTGGATTCCTTTGTTTTTGAAGGCACTCCCACAGAACGTGGGGAAAAAATCTAGCGCAATGGTACCTTTTCTTACACAAGCTTTGAGAGTATCAATCGAGGGCTCTTCTCCGTCCTCTAGATAGGCCATCATAGCCTCATCATCCTGTTCTAAAGCAGTTTCTATGAGCTTTTCTCTATACTCCTCGACCTTCGGAATCAATTCTGCCGGCACTTCTTCGATCTTGTAGTTCTCTGGGTTGCCAGAGTCGTCCCAAATCCAAGCTTTTTTTGTCAGCAAGTCAACGATTCCGGTGAAATCGTCCTCTTCTCCTATCGGCAGAGTCATAACTAGCGGGTTTGCCCCAAGCACATTTTCGATCTGGTCAACTACCTTGTAGAAATCCGCACCCAAACGGTCGAGTTTATTAACGAATATTAGTCGAGATACCTCGGAATCATTTGCATAACGCCAATTAGTCTCGGATTGAGGTTCTACTCCTCCCGACCCACAAAAAACGCCTATTCCTCCATCTAGCACTTTGAGCGAACGGTAGACTTCTATTGTAAAGTCAACGTGCCCCGGCGTATCGATAATATTGAGTCGGTGGTCATCCCAAAATGCAGTCGTTGCCGCTGATTGGATGGTTATGCCTCTTTCCTGTTCTTGTTCCATGAAATCTGTTGTCGCGGCGCCGTCGTGGACCTCTCCTAGCTTGTGTATCTTGCCAGTCAGCTTGAGAATTCGTTCGGTTGTGGTAGTTTTCCCAGCATCCACATGGGCAAAAATTCCAATATTTCTATACGTACTAAGGTCACTCATCATTTGCGCTCTTTTCGTTTATTGAAGCTATATTATTTTCTGGCTTTTTCTGGCTAAATACAGGACGTTAAGCTGAAATGGTCCGTCGGCGCGAATCTTATATCAACAGCATTGCAGGTTCTATAGCTTAGGGACCTTTTTTTTTAGGTTTTTCTGAGGTTTATGAAAATTTTGCCTTAAATTAAGGTATTAATGAGGCTATTTGAGGGATTATTGCTCGCGTATCCAAATCGAGGCGACTCAGGCCATAAAGCCTTCTTCCTCCCAGGCCACAACAATTGACTCGCAAGCAAGGTAGGGAGAGATCTTATTGGTCGAATTGTTCTTGACTCTAGTAATACTTACTTAGAAAATTTCGGACTTCAGTTTCAATGCTTTGTGGCTACGTAGCTCAGCAGGTTAGAGCACAGCATTCATAATGCTGGGGTCGGTGGTTCAAGTCCACCCGTAGC
>CAJYCI010000026.1 GCA_913428515.1 uncultured Gammaproteobacteria bacterium
TAGCAATTAAAGATATGGCAGGGCTACTTAAGCCCTATGTCGCTTTTGAGCTCGTGAGCCGATTAAAAAAAGAATTAGAAGTCCCCATCCACATGCAGTGCCATGCGACCACAGGTCTCTCGACCGCAACGTATCTAAAGTCTATCGAAGCGGGGATTGATAATGTAGATACCTCCATCTCTTCTATGAGCATGACCTACGGTCACTCGTCAACAGAAGCTGTAGTGTCGATTCTTGAGGGTACTGATCGGGACACTGGTTTAAATCTTGAATTATTGGAAGAAATCGCTGCCTACTTTAGGACGGTTAGAAAAAAGTACGCAAAATTCGAGGGTTCTCTAAAAGGGACTGATTCAAGAATTTTGGTAGCACAAGTTCCAGGAGGAATGCTGACAAATCTCGAGAATCAATTAAAGGAACAAAATGCTATTAATCGGTTAGATGAGGTTTTGAAAGAGATCCCTAAGGTGAGGAAAGATCTCGGATATATACCCCTAGTGACTCCAACATCCCAGATAGTAGGCACTCAGGCAGTAATGAATGTCTTGACAGCGGAGCGATACAAAAATATTGCGAGGGAAACTGAAGCTGTTCTACGGGGTGAATATGGTAGGACCCCATCGGATGTTGATAAAGAGCTTCAGAAGCGTGTTTTAGGTGGTGATTCTGCTATAACCTGCCGGCCAGCTGATAACCTCGAAGCTGAGTTTTCCTCCCTGAAAAGCGAACTTTCTGAGAAAGAAAAGGAGAGTAACCTTAACCTCACTGGTAATAGAGACGATGACGTACTAACTTATGCTCTCTTCCCACAGATAGCACTCAAGTTTTTCGAGAATCGCGACAACCCAGAAGCTTTTGAGGCCGCTCCTGTCGGAGAAGAAGAGAACAAGAAAGATTTCTCAAAAAAATTGGAAAAAGTTTCTTCGATTTACTCAGTAGAGGTAGGCGGAGAAGTTTTTTCTGTCCGAGTATCTGAAGGAGATTACTCAGGCGAAATTGAGATTGAACAAGAAGTGTCCGAGGAAATCTCAAAAACGAAATCGAAGACAAAAAACGAAATAAAAGCACCACTCGGCGGCAATGTTTTCAAGATTAATGTATCGGTTGGGGATAGCGTTCGGTCCGGAGATGTAGTTCTGGTGCTGGAAGCGATGAAGATGGAAACGGAGATCCAGGCTCCAATAGGAGGTAAAGTAGCAAGGATCCTTGTTCAAGAAGGGGAAGCCGTCGATATGGATCAGACCTTGATTGATATAGTTTAGATGAACGCTGAACTTCACAAACTTTGGTCAGGCACTGGAATAGCCCAACTATCATTTGACCAGGGACTGATGATACTCGTTGGTCTCGGACTTTTGTACTTGGCTATTGTCAAACGTTTCGAACCACTTTTGCTCGTTCCCATCGGTTTCGGTGGAATTCTCGCGAATATTCCTGGAGTTGAAATAGCTGTTGGGACCGGTGTCTTGGCGCAATTTTATGACTTAGGAATTGGAACGGGAATTTTTCCTTTAGTGATATTTATGGGCGTCGGGGCTATGACCGATTTCGGTCCATTGCTTGCAAACCCAAAGACGCTGTTTCTTGGGGCGGCTGCCCAATTTGGCATTTTTGCGACCTTGATCGGAGCGCTTTGGTTGTCTTCGATTGGAATTTTTGATTTTTCTGTAGCTGAAGCAGCCGCGATAGGAATCATTGGAGGAGCAGACGGTCCTACAGCGATCTATGTGGCTGGACAGCTTGCACCACATTTATTGGGCGCCATAGCTGTGTCAGCATATTCTTACATGGCGCTGGTCCCCATAATTCAGCCGCCTATTATGAAATTTTTTACCACGGAAGCAGAGCGAAAAATTGAAATGATGCAACTCAGGGAGGTAAGTAAAGCTGAAAAGATTTGTTTCCCTCTAATGCTTGTGGTTCTAGTGGCGATGATGGTTCCCAGTGCAGCTCCCTTGCTTGGAATGTTTTGTTTTGGGAACCTGATGCGAGAATGCGGTGTCGTAGAAAGGCTACACTTTACGACCCAAAATGCGCTAATTAATATTACAACTATTTTTCTCGGTCTTGCAGTGGGTTCAAAATTGCAGGCAGAAAAATTTTTGGTTCCTGAAACATTGGGCATATTGGCGTTGGGTATGGTGGCTTTTGCGATAGGCACTATGACGGGGTTGATAATGGCCAAGCTTATCAATTTGATATCCCGAACAAAAATTAATCCGCTGATAGGAGCTGCCGGAGTCTCTGCAGTTCCGATGGCCGCAAGGGTGGTCAACAAGATTGGTTTGGAGGCAAACCCTCAGAATTTTCTGCTGATGCATGCGATGGGGCCTAACGTCGCTGGCGTGATCGGATCTGCGATCGCGGCGGGAATACTGATTCAATTTGCTGGTTAAAGCGATGGGTGGTAAGCCCTTGGCAACTCAAAAGAAACTTTTTTTTTTGTCTCTGGGCAAATAAAACCTGTAAAAACTGAAACGAGTTGCAGATTAATATTCGAATCGGATCCGTATTGCCTGTCTCCGATTATTGGAAAACCAACCTCCGATAAATGCCGTCTTATTTGATGTTTCCGCCCTGTTGCTATTTTGATTCTTACCAAGGTCCGACTCTGGTCGTTACAAATCGGGTTGACATGACTTATGGATTTTTTACCCTCGATTGGCGATTCTAGCTTTATGTTCTTGAGCAAACGGCCGTGTACTAAAGCTTTATAAACTTTATCCACTGAGCGTTCTCTGAATTGTTTTGATATAGCTTTCGCGGCACTTTTTGAGTGTGCAAGCGCCAGAATTCCCGATGCAAATCGGTCTAATCGATGAACCAGGAAGCATGGTTTGTTTGTTTGCTTCTCGATAACTCTGTTTACACTGCAATGATCACCAAACCTGGAGCCTCCGCAAATCAAGCCACTCGGTTTAATCCATAGACTGTATGTTTGAGCTTCGAAGATAGGCTCTAATAATTTTGGTTCTAGCTCGATTATCTCCTCGTCGTAATAAATCGAGAGGAAAGAATCTGCGTGAAGGGAATGAGTGGCTCGGCGCAACCTCTTTTGGTTCCCGCTCGATGATATCCAAACAGCTCCTTTGGTCATGATCTCCTTTATTTTTGTCTTCGATAAATCAGTTTTTTTAGCGAGGAATTCTACAGCTGTCGTTCTCTCCTTGACTCTTAGCTTATGCATTACAACTCTTGGTCTAGGTCGATTTTTCGTTTCCAGCGACGGGGGAGGGCTTTTTGTTTTGTTAACCATGCGGGAACCCTTGGTATTAGTTCTACTGAATCCTGGCAAAGTTGTTATTGTATCCGAAGATTTGAGATAATCCGAAACTGATCAAGTACTTCACTCAACGGTTTCTTGGCTTTTGCTTAACAAGAGATTTATGTGAGGTCGCGTATGAAAAAAGTTTGCGATTTAACACAGACGACTAGGACCAAGGCCATGAATTAGGAATAAGTTCTTGTATTGAATAACGGGGTCTTCGCTGGGGACTGCCCAAGTGCCTTACTACCTAAGGAAACCACTGATGGTTGCTCTTGTTTTATTTATATCTCCCAGAAAGCACCTCTTTTTACATACTCTCGATTTGAGCGAGCATCTAGAATGGATATAGTTTTTTTAAATGGAAAATGGCAAGACAAAAACTCTGCTGTAGTCTCTGTCTTTGACAGAGGTTTTATGTTCGGGGACTCTGTATACGAGGTTATGGCAGTGCATAAAGGTCGAATCCACGAAAAACAGGCCCATCTGTCTAGGTTACAAAGAAGCCTATCAAGCACCAAGATTAAGAGCCCCTACTCGAGAAAGAAACTATCTTTGCTACTTGAGCAAACGATCGAAAAATCAGGAATTTCAAATAGTATTATTTATCTTCAGGTTAGTAGAGGAGTTCAATTTCCTAGAGACCACAAGATCGAGCTGGGCATAGAGCCGACCATCCTTATCACCTTGACTGAGAAAAAATTCCTGGATTGGAGTCAGATAGAGCCGCTGAGTTTAATTACTCAAGCTGATTTTCGTTGGGCAAGGGGTGATATAAAAGTTTCTAGTTTAATAGCGAATGTTATGCTGAGAAATGAGGCTGTTCGAAAGGGTTATGATGATTCTATTTTGATTCGCAATGAAAGGGTTATTGAGGCTACTTCGGCTAACATTTTTTTAGCTAAAGGCGGGACTATTTATACGCCTAAAAAAAGTCGTTTCTTCTTGCATGGTATAACACGACAAACCGTACTTCGTTTATGCGAAGAGATTGATTTACAGGCCGTGGAAAGAGATGTTTTCAAAGATGAGATATTTGAGGCTGACGAAATTTGGTTGTCTTCAACTGGGAATATACTTCGGCCAGTGCGAAAAGTTAATGATCACTCTATAGGCGATAAATATCTGTTAAAAAATTCTCTCTGGAGAAAACTCTACCAACAGTATCACCAAGATCTTTGTAAAGCGGTTTAATCAGTGAATTTTCCGCTTTTTCCGTTTCGCCTAAGACTCCGGGAAAACGCATCATTCTAATAAAAAAACTCTCAGCGCACCGTAGAATTCGGCGTAGCTCAGTTAACATGGCCGACGAGAATTCTGGAGGGACACTTTTAAATGCTTGAGTAATTGATCTTAGATTCGCACAAGCATGTCAAAAAAGGTGCTGCCTGTTTGAATCACCTTTGGATGCTGTGGTAAGTAATTTATGGTCCTCAGCCTTTTATTTCCCAAATGGCTAGTTTAAGTTCGAAGCCATATTTTTCTGAAAAATCCTAATGCCAGCAAGCAGAAGGGGCGACTTCTTTTCTTGAGCCTAGAGACCCGCATATTTCTCGCCCCAACTCTTGTTTTGAAGATACCAATCAACGGTTTTTTTTATCCCGGATTCAAAGTCTTCCTTTGGTTTCCAACCGAGCTCTGCCTGAATTTTTTTCGTGTCTATGGAATACCTATAATCATGCCCGGGTCTGTCTTCAACGTAAGTAATTAAATTCTCGAAACGAAAAGTACCTTCATGGGCCAAGCGCTCTTGCAGAAGCTTGCAAATCGTTCTTACTACCTCCAAGTTTGTTTTTTCCTCTAGCCCGCCTATGTTGTAGCTTTGCCCGATTCTTCCCTCTGTTGCTATAAGATAAAGGGCCCTGGCATGATCTTCGACGAAGAGCCAATCGCGAATATTCGCTCCCGTACCGTAAATAGGAAGAGATTTCTTTTTCAATGCTTTATGAATAACTAGCGGTATTAGTTTTTCGGGAAATTGATATGGACCATAGTTGTTCGAGCAATTACTTATTATGAACGGGAGACCGTAAGTCGCTCCCCAAGCCCTAACAAGGTGGTCCGATGCTGCTTTGCTGGCGCTATAAGGCGATCGCGGACTGTAAGGACTAGTTTCGGAAAAGGAACCGTGTTCTCCAAGGGATCCAAACACCTCATCCGTTGAAACATGGTGAAACAGAAAATCTCTTTCACTCTCCTCGTTTCTGTATGCGTTGACGGCTTGCAACAACGAAAACGTTCCTAAGATGTTAGTTTGGATAAAAGCGTCTGGCAAACTTACGGAACGATCTACGTGAGATTCCGCTGCCAAATGGATTATTCTGTGAGGCCGAAACTTCGCAACGATTGACTTAAGCTGACTTGAATCGCATATGTCTGCCTGAACAAAGGTATACTTGGGATTAAGCTCGTAATCCTCTAGGGATTCTTGGCTTCCTGCATATGTTAGTTTGTCCAAATTAAGCACGCGGTGAGACGTATGTTCTAACAAATGCCTTATTAAACATGAACCAATAAAACCCGAACCACCCGTTATCAAAAAATTCATATTTCCCAGCCTTTTAACGAAAAACTTTTGCGGAATGAAACGCTGGTGCATTTTTATCATGCTCCGAGACGACCGGAGAAACGTCAGCAAGAGGCCAATTTATATTGATCTCTGGATCATTCCAATGAATTACATGTTGGTCCTCTGGTTCATAAAAGTTCGTGCATTTGTAAACAAGATCTGCAGCTTGAGAAACGACCAAGAACCCGTGAGCGAAACCCGGTGGTATCCAGAATAATTCGTGTTTTTTTTCTGTAAGAAGTATTGCCGTATGCAAACCAAAAGTTTTAGACGACCTGCGGAGGTCAAGAGCCACATCGAAGATCTCGCCTTTCACAACCTGAATCAACTTGCCTTGAGGTTTTTTCAATTGATAGTGAAGTCCTCTGAGTGTGCTCTTGCATGAACGGCTTCGGTTTTCTTGAACGAAGCTATAATCTGGTAGCCATGTGCTTCGAAAAGATTCATAGAGAAAGCCCCGATCATCTCTGTAGACCTCCGGCTTAAAGGTTAGCAGACCGTCTATAGAATGTTTTTGAGCGACAAAGCTAGACACTTTCGGCAACCATTTTAAGATAAAGGCCATAATCGCTATTTTCAATAGGTTTAATAATTTCTGTTAGCTGATTTTTATCTATATAGGCCATTCTATAAGCTGTTTCTTCAGGACATCCAATTTTGAGCCCTTGGCGCTCCTCTACTATCCGCACGAAATTTGCTGCGTCCAGTAGATGTTTTGGATTGCCCATGTCTAACCAGGCTGTTCCTCTTGAGAAGATTTTCACGTCTAATGATCCTCTTTTAAGATATGATTTATTGATGTCTGTAATTTCTAATTCTCCTCGCTCTGACGGGGTCAGGCTTTTAGCGATTTCCACCACATCGGAATCATAGAAATACAAGCCTGTGACCGCATAATTTGATTTCGTCGACTTCGGTTTTTCCACAATTTCCTGAACTGCTCCAGTTTCAGAAAAACTAACTACTCCATAGTTGCTCGGGTTGTTGACATAGTATCCAAAGATAGTTGACCCTTTTATTTGTTGCGAAGCATTTTGCAAAAAATCTCTCATGCCTTGGAAATAAAACAGATTGTCTCCAAGGATGAGCGCTGATCGGCTATTGCCTATAAAAGTTTCTCCAATTAGAAAAGCTTCAGCAATTCCATTTGGCGTTAGTTGTTCCGCATAATCGATTTTCAGCCCTAAACGCCTTCCGTCGCCCAATAGATTTTTGAAATTAGGCAGATCCCGAGGAGAGGAAATGATTAATATCTCTTTAATACCAGACAGCATTAGTGTGGTGAGAGGATAGTAGATCATCGGTTTATCAAAAACTGGTAGTATCTGTTTGCTGGTATAAGAGGTAAGGGGATGAAGTCTTGTCCCTGAACCACCAGCTAATAAAATGCCTTTTCGCTGCTTATTTTTTATTTTCAATTGAGACTCGATTAAGTATTCTTGTGCAATTATGCCAGCAAGGGCACCAAATAGGGAGCAAAGTGGCTATCGTTCATATCCGATGGAAGCATTATTTGTTTGGCGCGAACTTGCGTGCTTGTTTATTATTTTGGAACTTAGGCTGTGTTAAGTATTTGACATAGAAAAGCTGTGTGTTCAGTAGCTAGATGTAATCGATTAGGATAAAAATAGAGATGAATGGACTTTACTCAGACAGCATAAGTGACTCGCTTGGTCAGGCGCTTTTGTCTTTGGGGAAAATAACCAAGGATGATCTGAGGCAGGCAGTTGACCTGCAAAAGAAAGCTAAGATTCCATTCCAGTTGGCCTTGCTAAAGATCGGAGCACTATCCGAGGATAGCTTGCTTGAGGAGTTAAAGGTTCAATACGATTTACCCATTATTTCTGAGGACGAGTTCCCTGAAATTCAAGTAGTGCATAAATTTATGAGTTCGAGCGATCTAAATTTTGAATGGTTTTTTTCAAAAGAAGTTGTCCTATGGGAATTCGGTCGCGATGAATTAGGCTTTATAGCAAAAGAGATTTTTGATCCTTCAATCGAAGAAATCCTTTTAAGATTTTTTTCGAAGAAAAAGCTGAGACGTTTTTTGTCTTCATCCCTGACACATCAAAAGTTGTTAGAGGATCTTAAGAAAGAGCATGATGTAGACAGCTTGTTTCATGATGAAGAAAGCCGGCAGCTAAGGGAGCTAGCAGAAGAAGCGCCGGTAGTTGAGTTTGTTAATAATCTTATTGCGCAGGCAGTCGACATAAATGCGTCAGATATTCACATTGAACCAGAGGAGCGAGAGTTTAGAGTTCGGTTTCGAGTAGATGGTGTTTTACAAGACAGGTTATCTCAACCCATAAGCCGATACGCCGCGGTTGCATCAAGAATTAAGCTAGTAAGCGGGCTAGATATTTCTGAGAGAAGGCTTCCTCAGGATGGGAGGATGTCCACGAGGACGAGTGGCGTTGAGATGGACGTTCGTGTCTCTTCGGCGCCATGCGTTCATGGTGAGTCAGTTGTGTTGCGACTATTGCCAAAAGAGCGTGACGAGGTTGGCCTTACAAAAATTGGCATGGAGCAAGATCATTTGCAACTTATGAGCAGGTGGGCGCGGCTTAGTTCAGGCATTGTCTTAGTAACTGGGCCTACAGGATCTGGTAAATCGACTACGCTCCATGCTGCCCTTAGTCAAAGTAACGATGGCGAAAGAAAAATCATTACCGTCGAGGATCCAGTTGAAATTCGGGTTCCAAATATCACGCAGATACAAACCCATGAAGACATTGGATACACTTTTGCTAATGCGCTAAGAGCAATACTTAGACAAGATCCGGATGTTATTATGATTGGAGAAATTCGAGATCTTGAGACAGCGGAAATAGCTATTCAGGCAGCTCTCTCTGGCCATCTTGTTTTATCTACACTTCACACAAACGATGCGCTGTCAGCCTTCACTCGCCTAATTGATATGGGTGTCGAACCATTTTTAGCTGCAGCGCCTGTCAAGGGTTTGCAGGCACAGCGCTTGGTAAGATTGCTATGCTCTCACTGTGCCGAGACAAGCTCTGCTCCTCTAAATATGCCTGAAGAATTGCGAACTTTTTCTTCCAAGATAAGTCAACCAAACTGGAAAAAAGCCGTTGGATGCGAGCTGTGTAACTTTACTGGATTTTCTGGGCGTTCCGGAATTTATGAATTGATTGAAGTAGACGCAAATATACAAGATCTAGTCGCAAAGGGCTGTACTCTCAACGAAATCAGAAAACTGGTTTCAGACTTTGGTTTTAGAACTTTGTTACAGGATGGTTTGTTAAAGGTTTCAAAAGGTGAAACAACATTAGATGAGGTTTTGCGGGTCGTGAATCAGGAGGGAGGTGTTTGATATTTCATTATCGAGCAGTTGATCCAAAAGGCACTGAGGCCTTCGGAGAAATAGAAGCTATATCCGAGGCGCAGGCGGTCAGAAATTTGAGAGTAAAGAACCTAACGGTAATAGAGTTAAATAATACCGAGAACGATCAAATAGCGAGAGCGCCGAAAAAAGCGTCCTTACAGGAACTCACTACCTCTTTCCATGAACTAGTAACGCTTCTTGAATCGGATGTGAGTGTCTCAGATACGTTGGACTCACAGTGTCTTGCAAATTATCCTCAGGATCTCTCCAAATCGTATAATAAGATGGCTGAGGTTATTAGAGCTGGAGGAAGCTTCTCTTTAGCACTGGAAAAATCCGGTTTAAAACTGCCTCCGTATTTTTCCCAACTCTCTAAAGCAGGTGAACTGGCGGGCGATTTGCCTCGAAGTTTAAGGAATGGACTGAATCAATTCGAGTACGAGCAACGTTTAGGGAAAGATTTTAAAGCGGCTCTTACCTATCCTCTGATTTTGGTGTCTTCTGGTGTGGCGGCGATCTTGCTTATCTTTATTGTAGTAGTGCCAAAATTTCTTCCTATGTTAGAGAAATCTGACGACATGCCGCTTTTGTCTGAAGTAATATTTGGTGCGGGGATTTTCTTTAATGATAATTGGCTTTTTGTGATTCTCTGCGTTTTGGGCTTGGCTATAGGTTTGCAACGGGTGCTTCGTAATCCTGATTTGAAAGCAAGCGCCTACGATGTTGCTTTAAGACTTCCCTTAATAGGAACCTGGTTGTTAGAGATTGATGTTGCCCGATGGTGCTCGCTCTTTGGCACGATGTTGGTAAGTAAAGTAGACCTTGTTCAAGCTTTGGCTCTTGCTAGCGAGGGCGTTAGAAGTAAAAAAAGAAGAGCGAGATTCATGAGATGTATAGTGCATGTCAAATCGGGGGTTTCGCTCGCGGATTCACTAGAAAAAGAGGCTGTATTAACTCCGGTAGGATACAATTTGATTAGATCCGGTGAGAAGTCCGGAAAACTAGCTGATATGGCATTATCGTTGGGCACTCTTTATAACGATGCAGGACAAAACAGGATGAAACACCTGCTCGGACTTCTCGAGCCCTTGTCAATTTTAATTGTGGGCGTTTTTATTGGATTGATTGTTCTAGGGGTGATGCTAGCAATCACATCGGTCAATATGGGTGGTTTCTGAGAGGGTCGAGGATTGAGCGTACTAAAAAAAAATAACGGGTTCAGTTTAATAGAATTGCTTGTAGTCTTGGTCATTCTTGGATTGTTGGGTGGTCTAGTCGGCCCAAGGCTCTTTAGTCAGGTCGATTCAAGTAAAGTGGAGGTCGCCAAAACACAAATTCGAATGCTGAAAACTTCTCTTCAGGCTTTTCGTTTAGACGTGGGAAGGTACCCCTCTAACGAAGAAGGGTTAAAATCTTTGGTTGAAAAGCCTGTCTCTAACAAGCTTTGGCGAGGACCTTATTTGGAAGAGCTTCTTCCCAGGGATCCCTGGGGAAATCCTTTTCTCTATGTATCAAATGCAAATAATTTTCAAGGTTTCGCTTTGTATTCGCAGGGTGCTGATGCGAAAAAAGGAGGTGAGGGGGTAAATGAGGATATTGGTTACCTGCCCTAAAAATTCGTACGGTTTTTCTCTCACAGAGCTTCTAGTGGTCTTGGTAATTCTAGGCTTAATTTCTTCTTTTGTGTTGCAGAATTTTGGCAATACTTTGGATGCGGCAAAAAGATGGACGCAGAAAGAAGAAGTTTTTCAAAAAATTGATCGGCTCGGTTATATCTCTCGCGAGAGTTTTATCTTTATTGATGAAGACAGTTTTAAAGATGGCGGTGAAATGGCTAATTATTTACCTGCGGATTGGAAAATTTTAGGAGACTTTAAGTTTTTCCCCAATGGCTCCTGTTCAGGCGGAAGATTGGAGTTATTTTTTAAAATGGATCTTATCCAACAAGACACTTTGCAACCTCCGTTGTGCAACTTAAATGACAGTGAATAATAGTTCAAAAGAAAAAGGATTTACTCTGATAGAGGCAATAGTTGCTCTAGTCATATTATCTGGAGCAATGTTAGTGACCTTTGCTTGGACAGATAATGTTCTCCGCCAAAGCGAGAAGATTGTTCATAGAGCAGATGCAAATAAAATCTTGAAGAATTTCCTTGCTGATTTGGACTCAATCGATGAAATAGAGGTTGGAGAAAATTTTACTCAGCATGAGGATTATTCGCTGATGTGGAAGACCGAGCTGGTTGACGAGGCTCCTGGGGTGCTCTCAAACGGGGTCAAATCTAATTTTGATTTGTCGCTTTTTTCGGTCGATATAGAAATTCGAAGAGGTGCTGAGATGATTGCAATCTACAACACCAGAAAGACTGGTTTTCGGTTACAAGGCGACAAATAAAAGGATTGGGCTAAAGCTATGAAGTCATTTTCGGAGCAGGGCTTTTCTCTTCTTGAGGTTATAGTTGTTTTGTTAATATTTAGCTTTGTGTCGGTCCTCACGCTTGATGCATCATCACACTTGGCGAGAGTTTTTAGTCGGCTTGAGTTGGTCCGCCAAGAGGCTACGCTTGAAAGTTTTTCGACAGAATGGCTTAGATCCGTGGTGAAATCCAGTGTAGCTGTTGATAAACAAGACCTGTCCCATATTTTTGCGGGAACTAATCGAAATCTCAAGGGCACAACAATGCAACCGGTATTTGGAGAGGCGGGGGAACTGGCCCCTTTCTTTTTGGAGATAGTTGCTGCTGAGTCTCAAACGCACATTGAATACCAACAGCCCGGTTTCGAGCGAATAAAGCTGTTTAGTCGATATGAGGATCTGGTTTTCACTTACATTAATCAGCGGGGCGTCAAATTCAGTAAGTGGCCTCCGGAGGAAGGTCTACTGGGCGTTCTTCCAAAATTAGTGACGATCGAGGGTGAGGAGAGACTCTTTCTTAAGATCCATATTGAGCAAAGGCGTATGCCAGTTAGGGACTTGCGCGATGTGCTTTGACGATTTGGCTGCGCGAAATAAGAACCAAGAGGGTGGATTTATTCTTGTTTCAGTGGTCTGGTTTTCGGTGGTAGCAGCTATCGTCATAGCCTTCTTATCTGAACTAATTTATTTCGAACTGAATGCAGAAATAGATGGGGCGGAAAAAATCCTAAAACAGCTTGAATCAAGATCGACGCAAGAAACCTTGCTCTTTCTTTTGGCCACAAGAGAAAGAAACTTCGCTGGGCTTGATGTAGAGCGAAAGTATTCTCCTCAAAAAATCTTTGATCCATTTCGCATCGATTCCTATGCGCTAGGAGAAAAACTAATCAAATTTGATCGGACACTATATGCTGGCCGTGGCTCTTGTCTATTCTCCTTGCAGGATGCTGGAAGCCTAGTAAGCCTTAGATCAAAAACGGGGAAAGAGCTGGAAAATTTTTTGCTCTCGATTGGAAAAGATAAAAACCAAGCGCGCAGTTTAAATGCAAAGTATCAGGATTATATTGACAGAGATAAGAAAGCTCGATTTTCCGGTGCAGAATCAAGCCAGTATCCGTCAACGGAGAGAGAGTACTTCCCGCGAAATCGATTTGTGACTAACTCTGGCGAATTAAAAAACGTTTATGGGTGGAAAGAAAATCTGAACCAATTAGACTTCCGTTTAATGGAGGATGAACTGTCGATTTATCCGCAGAGCCGGCTCAACCCAAACTCGATGACATTTGCTCGCCTGAAGTCTGTTTTTAAAGATCCCGTGATTGCACAGAAAATAATTGATTACAGACGTGATAAGCAGATTTCTAGTAGGCAGGAAGTTCAAGAATTAACGGGGGTGATTGACCCCGAGGTGCTCATGGGTATCGCTTTCTTGCCCTCGAAGCATATAATATTGCGGGTTTTTTGTGATGGTGAGACGATACAAATTGTGCAGAGTGTTACTCTAACCCCGGACTCAAAATATCGTCCATGGTCAGTAGATTATAAATTGCCAAGAGCGAGCAAACGAAAAGTTGAAGAAATTACTGAACAAAGTTACCGATACTCTCGGCAAGAAACTCCTAGAAGGTACGCTATATTTGCAAACCAGTAACGGGGTTTCGGTAGAAAAACTTTCAGGCAACCCTTATCAAATTTGGGTGGTTTCGAGAGGTTTATCTGTCTTCGAAAGATTTGACCTCAGGGCAGTTCCAAAAGAAAAACGAGATTATGCTCTTAAACAGCAAGTGCAGGCCTCGTCGCCTTATAGAGAATGTGATTTCTCGGTGCGCTGGTCTGATGGTTATGCTGCCGTTTGGATTTGGGATAAGGCAAAGCAAACGAAAGCTGCGCAGCAAGTCGGGGTTGCACAAGACGTTCACGTTTTTGCTGAGCCAAGTATTTTAGGCACAAGACCAGATGGAGTATTTGGATTTCAGGGCATCGATATTTTCTTCCAGCAGATATTTCGTGACGGCCAAATTCAAGCAGAAATGTCTTGGCCGGAAAAACCGACCTCGTCGCAACTAGAATCTTTCTACCGAGCAAATGGCGCTGATGAAAAAAGCCGAGACGTAGTTTGGCATGATGGAGTTTATGATCTTTCGATACGTGGGTTCTTTGCCCTAAATCCGAAAGCTTTTGAGCGGGCAGGTTTAAATTTGGCGTTATTTTTCTTTCTTTTAATTTTTTCCTATCAAGTAGTAAGTGTAGTCAGAATTGAAGGTGCTATCAGCGACGTGTCATCCCGAACCAGCGAGTACAAAGAAGCTAACGAGGGAGTCATTGATTTGAGAGAGGTTGCCCGTAAAAGGAAGGAGGAGCTGGCGAGTCTTTTCCCTACTCTTAACGAAAATCATCTGGAGGTTATTGATTCAGTATCTAGATCTTTTCAGGCGGAAGAGGGAAAACTCATAGAGTGGCGTTTTGATGGTTCGGTTGTCCAGGCGGTGTTTGAAGACCCAGTCACCGAACCCGAAACGATGGTGGAGAGCCTGGAAAAGATCGGCTATTTCGAAAAAATATCTGTTGATTTAGATGCAACTCGTAACAGAGTGAAATTATTTTTGGAACTTGCCAATGAATGACAGTGCGCTTTTTAACAAGCTGAGAATCGAACTCGAGACTAATCCTAGAATTCGTTTTGGTCTCTTCGGTATAGCGGGTATTTTTGCGCTCATCTTGATTATGAACCTGCAAGATTATTCTCAGACCCGCCAAGATTTTTTGTTAGGGCAAACATTTGACTTGGGTGATGCACAATCGATTGAATCGGAGGAGTATTGGCGCGCTGAGGTGGAAGAGCTAAAAAAAATAGATCAAGATCTCAGAAAATCTTTGTGGACAGGATCTAGTGAAAACCGTGTTAAGATAAGCGCACAGAGCCGGTTGCTTGAAATATCAAATAATGCGGGGCTTTCCAAGCTGGACGTTAAGGCGTCTGATTTTCAGGAAGTAACATCGCTGAGTGGTCATTATAGACTGCAACTACTGTTACGAGGAAGGTACAAAGAAGGAGATTTTGCTGACTTTTTAAAAGAATTGGAGTCACATAGGCCCAGATTTGTGGTTGATTCGGTTGATATTTTAACCAGTCCAAAGAGTGGAAAACCTGGAAGGATAGAGGTGATGGTCAGCATCTATTTTCTAAAGGAAATTCAACCAGGAGTTCGGCCTTGACCAAAATAAAGTACGCTTTCTTCAGTGCCTTGGCTTTCGGAGCTTTTTCTAATTTTTTGTTTTTTGGGCCGCATGAATGGAAAGAGAGTCTTTCAGCGACAGGGCCTTTTCCGGGAAGTGCGAAGTTTGAGGTTATATCTCGAGAAGTGGACCTTCCAAGAATTAAAAATTTTTTTCGAAACACCTCTCCTGGCGCTGCGGTAAAAGAAAAGGATCTGCTTTTGTCTGCGTCAGCGGAAGAGGAGGAGATCCATAAAGATGATTGGAAATTGATCGGTTCAATATTAGAGAAAGATGTCAGAAAAGCGTTCATAATGTCGTCTGAGGGACAAGTGCAAGAAATTGGAAGCGGAGACTCTTTTGGTTTCAACAATAAAGCTTTGCAGATAGAAGAGAAATCTATTGTTTATCTGAACGATTCCGGACAGAAGAAGGTCTTGAGGCTTTATGAAAATCAAGAGCTTGGGGGAGAAGATGAAAAAGATTAGGTGTCTGATTGCTCTTTTAGTCACGAGCGTGGTGGGGTGCGTCAGCTTTGATCCTGATAGGGATTCGGAGATGTTTGATCCACTGCAAAAAATTGAAACGGAGGCAGTTGAAGTTAGAGCAACTTCAGAAACCGAGATCAAAAGAACCGGTCAAGTGGAGGA
The DNA here is from genome assembly GCA_913428515.1 of uncultured Gammaproteobacteria bacterium. GTDB lineage: Bacteria > Pseudomonadota > Gammaproteobacteria > Pseudomonadales > Azotimanducaceae > UBA9659. The sequence goes on from CAJYCI010000026.1 coordinate 15,460, forward strand.
GTTACCAAAAGCTCAGCCCTCTGAAGTAAAAATAAGCGGTTCTTTCGAAGAACAATTCGGGGTTTCTGGGCGTGGCGAGATATTAGCGAATTTAAGAAATATGCCGTTGCCCGATTTCATAAATGAGGCTTTAGGTGAAAGGTTGGGGTTGAGTTATCTGTTAGATCCCTCACTAGCGGAGAGCAGCGACCTCGTGACGCTTTCGTTAAGTGAAGCTCTCTCGCCAAGCGAGTTCCTGCGAGCTACCAAGTCAGTCTTGGCTGAATACGGTATATCGATGAAAAAAGATGGGCCAATAATCAAGGTGGATTACGATAAAAATGCGGCCGGAATCGAGAAACCTCTACTAGTTACCGGAAACGCTTTGCCAAATATTCCGTCTTCTCATCGGCGGATTTTTCATTATCACTCGCTTAAAGTTCTGCAGCCTGCTCAGGTCAGGAGTAATCTTCAAATTTTGTTTACTTCAGAGGAACTTCAGGTGATTAATGTGGTCGACGATAATGCTGTCTTACTACTAGGCCCTGCGTCAGCGGTTCGAGAATCAATTGAGGCTCTAGAATATCTAGATAGACCTTTTATGAGAGGTAAAAATAGTGCTGCTTATCGGCCGGTGTATATTGAGGCCGGTGAATTGGCGGGGGATCTTACCCGCGTGCTCCAGGCGGAAGGCTATGTGATTAGCAACAATATTCCTTATGGCTCGATTATGATTTTAGATTTCTCTAAACAACAGAGGATTCTGATTTTTGCGAATGACGCTAGTGTGCTGGATCATGTGATAGCTTGGGCAAGGGAACTTGACTCGGATAAGCAGTCAGCAATCACTGACGGCTTTTTTACGTACGAAGCCACAAATAGTACCGCAGAACATATTGCGCGCGTGGTAAGCACGCTCGAAGGCGTTGCAGCTCCCAAACCTA
>CAJYCI010000027.1 GCA_913428515.1 uncultured Gammaproteobacteria bacterium
GTAATATTCTTTCCGCCAAAAACAAGACCAGCCATCCTCATTTTGAACGGGAAATCCCCACCATCAATCATTGCTCGCTGTCTCTCTAGTTCGGTCTTTCCGATATACTCCGCATTTTTATTTCTTGGAACTTGGTAGCTTAGGTTTACTTGAAAGGGGGATGTTTCAAAATCCATGTCTTGTCCCCACGATAAGATGCCTGCAGCTATCCGGCGGTGATGAGCGGGGGCAACAACCTGCAGACCAAACTCTTCACCCGCTATGAGTACAGCATTCCATACAAGTTCTGCGTTTTCATGTGCTTGCCGCACATAAATTTCGTAGCCCTTTTCTCCGGTAAACCCAGTTTGACTTATAACAACTCCGACACCATCTATTTGTGTTTCCATTAATCCGTAATAGGGGATATCCCTGACGGACCCTCCTACTATTTTCGCCATCAAATTTTCGGATAAAGGACCCTGTATCTGAAGAGGACAAACATCAATTTCATCGATCTCAACGTCATGCCTCTTACTCACGTTAACACCTTGAAGCCATAGCATTAGATCGCTATCAGATATCGAAAACCAGAACTCATCCTCTGACAATCTCAGCAGAACAGGATCGTTAAGCACTCCGCCTTTTTCATTACATAAAATGGCGTATTTCCCATTACCGGGTCTGATTTTAGTTGCATCCCTTGTAATGACATAGTTTACGAACGCCTCGGCATCAGGACCTTTTACTCTAATTTGACGTTCAACTGCTACGTTCCACATAGTGACACGATTAACCAAGGCGTCATATTCTGCCATCATTCCTCCATCTTCAGGTTTCACGTAACCTCTTGGATGGTAGATTCGATTATAGGTTGTTGCTCGCCAGCACCCTGCTTCGATAGAGAGGTGCCAAAAAGGGGATTTCCTTACGCGCGTCGAAATCAGGAGTTCAACTGGTGTTCGCCCGGATTGCCTGAGATTATAAGGCACCACTCTATCAGTCTGGTCGATGCTCGGTTTGTTCGGATGAGACATTAAAGCTTCCTCCTTTATTTTTATTGTTTATCCTCTAACTCTTGAGTTGCTTGGGTCGTAAAGAGATCCTTTGCCAACTATTTGGACAGTCATGGGATACACTCCCTCGCCATTATCGTTAAAGTACTCAAGGCAGAGAGCCTTACCTTTGTATGCTATCTCCCTAGGAAGGTAGCCCATGACGACGTGTTTTTCGATTGATGGACAATAGGATGTGCTGGTGCTGTAGGATCGGCGTCCTTTGCTATCAACTGGCACTATCTGAGTATCTGGGTCTATGATCGGTGATATCCCAACCGGATAGCGTGAGGGGTTCTCCCTACTGGGATTCGATGTATCTAAGGTCATTGTGCAAAGAATTGCGCTAGGCTCCTCTTGCCTGTGCTGAAGATGGGCTGACTTACCATGAAATTCGTCTGGCTTCACTCGCAGCCTTTCAACTGCCGATTCGCATGCGTTATATTCCGTTTCTAAATCCGCTCCTTGTAGACGAAAACTTTTTTCTAGTCTTCGACTATTAGCGTAGGTTTCAATACCAACAGGAACCACACCTGCCTCTAGCAAAGAATCATACAAAGCCAATCCATCTTCAGTATCATTTCTAAGGTAAATCTCCCAACCGCTTTCTCCAACATAAGAAATACGAGCCGCCCAAATATCGATGTTTCTCCGGCCTTTTAAGTTAAGAGTCAGTTGCTTTGCGGTAACAAAGGGAAAGTTTTTTAGGTTGATCTCGTTTGGATCTATAAAATTACCTAAAGCCTCCACTGCCTTGGGACCCCAAAGGCCTAGAGTCGAAATGTCGTGAGTTCGAATAGAGATGCTCGCATTTAAACCAAGATCGTCTCGATGATTTCTGATTGTTACCCAGTCTCGGTTCCCATCAGCGCCACCGGTTACAATTCTATATTTGTCTCGTTCTAGTCGTGAGATAGTTAAGTCAGCATGAACTCCTCCCCCTTCCGTAAGAAAGTTCGTATAGATTATTCGCCCAATTTCAGTATCACCCCCGACTTTTGCTACCGAGAGGTATTCAAGAAGTCTCTCTGAGTCAGGCCCCTCGATATCCATGATCGCGAAGTGAGATAAATTAATCATTCCTGCTTTTTCGCTCATAGCTAAGTGCTCAGCGTTAGCAATCTCATAAGGCACATGACGTTTATCCCATTCGTTTTCTCTTAAAGGCACTTTGCTTATATAGCTAGCGAGTCTCGATTTGTTAACGTCGTAGGCTAAAGCACGTTCCCAGCCCCCCACCTCGTTGTTAAAATAGCCCCCCAATTCTTTTTCTCGCTCGAAAAATGGACTAACGAAAAGCTGTCGTTGGCTGATGTAAGGCTCTCTTGGATGCACTGCTGGTGTGTATATGGTTTGAGCATTCTCATACGCTCGAGATTTAACAAATTTTTTATCTTTTTGCGCGGGATAAAATCGCGAAATATCAAATGAATGGATGTCTACTTGTGTTTTACCCGTAACCATCGCCTCTGCGCAAAGCCTCGCGCATCCGGGGCCATCTTTGACCCACACAGCTTCGCACAACCAAAAACCTCTTACTTCCGGACTTTCGCCGATTAAAGAGCCCGCATCTGCGGTGACAGAGAGTAGACCGTTAAAGGAACTTCGTTCATCCCAACCTAATTTGTTGAGTATGGGGGTTGTCTCGTAGGCCCTTTCAAGCGGTTCGGCAATTTCGTTTAGATTCAGATGACGCATCGAGGGAGAAGTTTGTGTTTTCTCGGGATTACCAATATCTTCAGCATCAACTAATCGAGGATTTTTGTCCTCGTAGTAACCCCATTCGAGCATCCCCCCGTGGAGACGGCCAGTGTCTCTCACATAAGCAGAATTCCCCTGGTCTCTCAATAACGGATAAACAAGAAACTCCTCAGTTTCTCTAATCTGTGGCAAGGGCCCAAAAAATAATAGAGGGTGTTCCAGCGGAGACAAGGGAACAGGCACTCCAGCCATATCCCCAAGTAATGGCCCCCATATGCCTGAGGCTATTACAACTTTATTAGTTTTAATAGTTCCTTTTTCTGTGCGCACTCCAGTAATGCGATCTTTCTCTATCTCAAAGCCAGTGGCAGGCGTATGTGTAAATGTCTTTAAAGAGCCTTTTTCTTTGGCTGACTCTACAGCGAAACTCACGACATCCTGAGATCGAGGAACGACGAGACCAGCATCGGGGTCCCACATCGCACCCATGATTGATTCTTCGTCCAGTAACGGAAACTTTTCTTTTGCTTCTGATGCTGAAATAAGCCTAATGTTGGTCCCGAACGCCTTACCTGAACCCACTTTTCTTTTAAGTTCTTCCCAGCGCTCATAATCCCCAACACGACAAATCTCTAGTCCCCCTTTTTTTAGAAAAAAACCGTTGTCTTCGTAGAATTTTCGGCTGTAAGCAGTTGTCCAGTTGGAAAGTTTGTCGTGTGTTGTGTTGTAAACAAAGTCGGAAGCATGAGCTGTAGAACCAAGATCAGAGGGGATTACAGAAGATTTCTCAAGGCCAACCACGTTATTTTGTCCAAGTTCCGCGAACCAATACGCAAGCATCGATCCAACAATCCCCCCCACACCTACGATTACGATGTCTGCCTCTTTTGGAAATTCAGATGATTGCAAGCAACTAACTCCCTAACATTTTTTCTCGATTCTATCTTTGTAATTTGCGATTAAACAACTTTTTTAAATATAAACTACAAAAGATTCAGAAACTAACTTCTGTCTTATTTCTTGAGAATAGCCGTTCTTAAAACTAAAAGCCCTCGGCTTTATGGACATTTCGCCACAGAAGGTCAGGAAACCAGCGTCGGACTCTCTGTTGCAATTTGGTGCCTCTCCCTGGAAAAACAAACAGCCCATTCTCTCTAAGAGTTTTATCGATAGCATCGAGGACGTCTTGAGGTTCTATGTGTTTCGCTTGGTCAAAAACTTTTGGCCATACCGTCCCCCGAGCTTGGTCGAGCAGAGGGGTCTTCACTGGTGGTGGGCAGACGCAAAGAATCCTCACATCACTGTCTTGATGCTCGTGATGCAAAACTTCAGTAAAAGCTACAACGGCAAACTTACTTGCATTGTATGCTGACATGTAGAGTATTGGGATCCAACCGGCCACGGATGCGAAGTTGATCAATTCTCCCTCGTTTCTCTCTAGAAGTTTTGGCAAGACAGCTTTGCTGACATTGACAACGCCATTGTAGTTTATGTCCATCACCCTATGAAATACTTCAACATCCTGCTCTAAAACTTTACCAAGCGGCATGATGGCTGCCGCATTGTAAGCGCGTTTGATCGAACCCAATTCTCTCTCTGCCTCATCGACAGCGGAGCAGACTGCATCATAGTTTGTGACGTCAACGTTGAATGTTCGGATATTTTGATGATTTTCAGCTGTTTCTAAAAGCCCCTGTTGGTTTACATCAACGGCAGCGACTTGATAACCCTTCGCGGCGAATTTTCTCGCTGCAAGCCGACCCATTCCACTGCCTGCACCCGTAATAAAAATAGAACCTTTTCCCTTAGACATATTTATTTTCCTTGATCGTTCGCTTAACGCGCTTTTTTTTCCATTTCAGTTATTTTCTTAAACTCTCTGTCATGCTTCAACCGGGCTCTAAAGCAGTTACCTAAGTACGTCTAGTTTCTAGCTAAGAAAAATAACTGCCCTGGCTTGCAGGCTTCGGATTTCGCAGAAAGTTCTCTTTTGCCAACCGAATAGCGTTTCCAATCATTATATCTGTAGTCATTACGGCGCCTTCGCAATAAGGGACTCACTGCGGATATTTGCCATTAGAACCTCAGCTAGAGAATTATTTCAAGCCCCTTTTGTTTTTTGTGCCGAGAATATTTTTGGGTATAGCTCTTTTTTTTCTTTCACTGATTAAGATTTCTACGCCATTAACTATTAATCTATTTGTGGTTTTTTCGGGAGAACAGAGTTACCAATTTACTAAAACATTATTGCGTAGATAGTATTATTCGACTATCGCAAAGATTTGGGTTTAGAATAATTCCTTTATTATCTGGCGAGCAGTATTTACAAAAAGGAGATAACAAATGCTTGGATACACTACCATTGGAGTAAGTAACATCAAAAAAGCCTGCGAGTTTTATGGAGCGCTTTTGAGTGAACTTGGAGCTAAGCAATTATTTGGCGATGATAGGATTCAATTTTTTGGTACTAGTACTGATGCGTCAATGATCGCTCTTTGCGTTCCCTATGACGAAAACCCGGCTGAATCCGGCAACGGGACGATGCTAGCTATTCCCGCGGGGGGTCCTGCCGACGTTGACAGAGTGTATGCTAGGGCCATTGAATTAGGAGCGACCGACGAGGGTGCTCCCGGTGCCCGCAATCCAATTTTTTATGGAGCTTATGTCCGCGATGCTGATGGAAATAAACTTTGTTTCTATGAGTTGAAGATGTAGCCGGTTTATGAGGGCCGACAACTAAATAGAGACCTGCAGTCACTTAGTAAAAGCTTAATTGTTGATCAGCGGGCCCCTCCCTCGCCCTAGCCAGAGCCTTAAGTTTGGTCACTTAGATCCTAATCAGATGTCTGCGAAAAAAAGGCGGCTCATTACGCGATTCGAGCTCTAGCAATTTCTCAAAACTGCTAGCGAAAACCCGTCCTGGATCGCGAGAGATGTGCCCGAGTCGCTCCGTTTTTCAGCTGCCGGCTCGCATAAACCGCTCTTAGCTGCGATCGGAAGGGCTTGCCCTTGAGTAAGTTCTGGCCCAAGAGGGTAACCTTTTATTCTTCGAGCAGTTCCCCGTCTGCCCAAACGGCTACTTTTTTTGTTCCATCTGCGAAGATCGACGTCCCGTGCCCATTTCTCTTGCCTTCTCGAAATTCTCCAATATGCTTATCGCCATTTGCAAAATCCATAACTCCCTCTCCCTCTGGATTCCCATTTTGCCAACCACCGACATACTTGAAACCGTTAGGGGAAGATAGGGTTCCCTGTCCGTGATACGTTCCGTCTTCCCATTCACCTACGTACTTGTCTTCGTCAGCATAAATGGTAGTGCCCTGCCCATGTTGTTTGCCGTTAACGAACTCTCCAACATAAAGGTCTCCGTTTGTGAATGTCATTCTTCCCTGTCCTTGGGGCTTTCCAGTTTGCCAGCTACCGACGTATTTGAAGCCGTTAGGAGAGGATAGGGTTCCCTCACCATGGTACATCCCATCTTCCCATTCTCCCTCATACTCGTCACCGTCCGTATACAATAGCTGACCGGTCCCGTGGAACTGTCCCAGTTTCCAATTTCCTGAGTATTTGTCCCCATTCTCCCAAGTGAAAGTTCCTCTTCCGTCAAAAACAGGATTTCCGGAATCGTCTACTGGACCTTCCCATTTTCCTTGGCCCGACGCTTCTTTGTCCATCCTCTCCTCTCCTTGCCTAATCCACGGAACTTCTTATAAGTATTTACATAATCAAGATAGGTTTGATCACGGAACCCTGTTGGCTTTCTTGCACCGCAGTATTGATATCCTCAAACTTATACTCTTTGACAAATTTTTCAAACGGTAGTTTCCCTTCCTGATGCAGCGATGCCAAAAACGGTATAAATTCTTTGGCATAAGCATCGCCCATCACTACGCCTTTAATTCCTCTTCCGAATCCAAGGTGGTCCATATCTAGAGGATGAAAGGTTTGCGCGGGGGTAGCTCCTAGCTGAGCTGACCAGCCGGGCCGCGCAAGACACTTCAGCGATAAACCTACTGCCGAAGGATTGCCAGAAGCTTCGATTGAAAAATCTGCTCCGCCCCCCGTAATATCCAAAATTTGGGCAACGACATTTCCTGTTTCAGGGCTGAGAGCGTGCGTGGCGCCTAATTCGAGGGCTATTTCCCTCCGGTAGCTCATCGGATCGACGATAATTATCGGATAACAACCTTTTATGAGGGAGCCCATGACTGACGAAAGTCCAACTGTCCCTGCTCCAAAAATAGCTATGCTATCTCCTGAGTCCGCCTCTAATGCGTGGAAAACCGTTCCAACCCCTGTCATCAGCCCGCAGCCAAGCGGACCCATGAGTCTAAGAGGATGAGATCTCCCTATTTTTATGGCCGATCGCGCAGATACTAAGCTATGTGAGGCAAAGGATGACTGTCCCACAAATCTACTTCCAATGACTGAATTGATGGGAGAAGTGCCATCAATTCTTTTTCCTGAGAGGTTTCTCTCCACAAATTCGTCACAATATGAGGGCAACTTCTTCTCGCATCTGCTGCAGAGCCCGCATGAATCACTAGTTAATACAACGTGATCCCCAATCTTTAACTCTGAAATATTTTCACCAATAGCCTCTACAACCCCAGATCCCTCATGGCCCAGTATCATCGGAAGTGGAAGATTGATTGATTGTTCTTTAACGGCAATATCCGTGTGACAGATTCCGGAAGCGCTAATTTTTACTAGCACCTCATCTTTTCGAGGTTCTTCGAGCTCGAACTCTTTAATTTGAAAAGGCTGGTCTGGGGAAATGGCTATGGCAGCACGAATTATCATCTAATCTCTACTAGAGCTGAGCGCCCGCAGATATTACTATATCTTACTCATTAGTGTTTCGGTAATCGTTGGTCATATAAAAATGTTGACAAAAATAGCGAGAAGATTTTGCAGCGGCTAACTTTTTCGAAAAGTTCTTGGTACGCTGGCTGGAATATTTTAGCTGTCTGCCTGATTTTCCAGGCCCTTATTATAGGTTCAGTATATTTCTCCTATACGCTTGCGGTTGGCGAGTGGTTGTTGGATGCCGAGTTAGATGTTTCTTTAACCTACGTAATGGTGCCGATCACCGTCCTCACTCTTTGTCAGAGTGTCGTATCCCCGGTGGTGGGCTTCGCGTTAGATCGGTACTCTATCAGGGTAATGATTTGTTTTGGCGTGTCGTTAGTTTCTCTTGGATACATTGCGATGTCCTTCGCGAGTTCTTTTATCTACATCGTTTTAATCTATGGGAGTTTAATCGTGGTCGGTGTGTCTTTGGCCGGGCCTCTAGCGGCTCAAACATTGGCGGCTCGTTGGTTTTCTAAAAAAAGGGGGTTCGCCATAGGCTTGGTTACAACAGGGACCTCCATCGGTGGTGTTCTTATGGCTCCTACTATCGCCGCTCTTTATCAGTCGATGGGTTGGAGAGAGACGCATTTTTTTCTAGGGATTATATTTGCCTTAATTATTGTTCCGATAGTTTGGTTAGTGATTCGCAATGAGCCTGGTCACTCTGGTGAGTCTGAAGCGGCAGACCGTTCTAAAAAATCAGAAATACCTGAATTATCCGAGAAAATCTGGACCACTTCGGAAATACTGCGGCAATCTAATTTCTGGATCGTTGTTCTAAGTTTTCTCCCACTTCTCATTGTATTTAGCAGTATTCAGCAGCACTTGCAGCCTTTTGGAACCAACCTTGGTTTAAATTCGATGCAAGTGGCTGGCTTGGTCTCTGTTTTTGCGTCAGTAATGATAGGAGGAAAAATCTTTTTCGGCTTAATGGCTGACCGATTTGACCATCGGATTTTGTTCTTCTTCGCATTAATGACTTGTTTTGTAGTAGTTCTGGGATTTCTGAAGCAATCCTCTTATCAAGAACTTCTTATATTTACTGGACTGCTAGGTTTCTCTTCCGGGGGATTCCTGCCCTTAATCGGGGCGATCGTTGCCTCTAGATTTGGAGCTGCCTCCTTCGGAAGCGTCATGGGACTAGTAGGCCCCTTTCTCGCGATTAGTGCGTTTGGCCCTATATTCTTCTCAAGAATGTATGAGGTTGAGGGCAGTTATACTTTAGCTTTATATGGCGCTTTGTTAGTCTTAAGCCCTGGATTTTTAGCAATCTCATTTCTAAAAAAATAGCTTTATTTTGGAGAAATAATGACCATAACTGGGGCGCAGTTTGATGCTCACTGGATGCCTTTTACCGGAAATCGTCAGTTCAAAAAAGATCCGAGAATTATTGTTGAGGCGGAAGGAAGATACTATAAAGACAGTAATGGCCGAAAGATTTTTGATGGTCTTTCGGGTCTTTGGACCTGTGGTTTGGGGCATAAGGTAACCAAGATAAATGAGGCCATCAAAGAACAAATCGACACGCTTGATTTTAGTCCTAGCTTTCAGTTTGGACATCCGAAGTCCTTTCAGCTCGCCGAATTAATAACATCGTTTTCTCCTAAGGGCTTAGATCGAGTTTTTTTTACTGGCTCAGGATCTGATGCGGTCGAAACGGCTTTAAAAATAGCGAGGGCATATTGGGTAAATAAAGGCTTGCCATCGAAATCTGCGTTTATCGGAAGAATAAAGGGATATCATGGAGTTAACTTTGGCGGGATCTCCGTTGGCGGAATAGAAACCAACCGGAAGATGTTTGGCGAGCTTTTATCTGCAAACCACTTAAGAGAAACAATAACACCACAAAATATTTTTTCTAAAGGACAACCAATGGAGGGTGCATGTCTCGCTGAAGAGTTAGAGGATATAATATGCTCTCTAGGCGCAGAGAATGTAGCAGCAGTTATTCTTGAACCGATGTCAGGATCAGCAGGAGTTATTCCTCCTCCGAAGGGTTATTTGGAACGCATCAGATCAATTTGTGATGCGCACGAGGTTTTGCTCATCTTTGATGAAGTTATCTGCGGCCTGGGGAGGCTTGGATGGGCCTCAGGATCTGAGGCATTTGGTGTAACCCCGGATATCATGACCATTGCAAAGCAGCTAACAAATGGCGTAGTTCCAATGGGGGCAGCCATAGTAAAAAGCTCAATACATGATGTTTTTATGGATTCTAACTTGCCGCACTATATGCTCGAGTTCCCTCATGGCTATACCTATTCAGCTCATCCCGTTGCATGTGCCGCAGGACTAGCGTCTCTTTCTCTTTTGAAGGAGGAAGATGTTTTTAATAGGGTGCGAGAGATTGCGCCTTATTTTGAAGCCCGCATTCATGAATTGCGGCAGTATTCTGTAGTCAAAGACATTAGGAATTTTGGGTTGGCAGGAGGCATTACTTTAGAGCATTATCCGGCAGAGCCTGCAAGGCGACCGTTTGAGATTGCAATGAGAATGTGGGACAAAGGACAATACGTTAGATACGGGGGCGATACAATTCAGATAGCTCCGGCCTTCGCCGTTTTAGAGGATGAGCTTGATAGACTTTTTGAGTCTCTTGAAGAATCCTTAAAAAAGTTTTAACGGAAACCTTTTTTCTAAGGTTGGGCGTTGATCTATATTCTTTGAACTCAGTACTCTGATATCCTATGTGAAACCATTTAATTAAACTGAGTCGGACTTGGATTATATAAAACCTTCTGATGCGAAAGGCTTACGCGGATTGAGGCTAGTCCTTACTATTGGCGTTCCTGGCCCTTGGGGAGAATCAGCCAAGAAAATGTTCGAATATAAAGATATCGATTATGTCTCTGTCGAACAACACCCTGCCGAACCGAACGAAGATTTAGTTGCTTGGACGGGAGTGCGAAATGCACCAATCGCGGTCTACAACGACGAGGCCCCGAAGACTAATTTTCAAGACATTGTTGCCTTAGCTGAGAGATTTAATCCAGAGCAGAGTCTTACACCCGAAGGATGGGACGAGAGGATAACTTGTTTCGGTATCAGTAATGAAATCTGTGGTGAGGGCGGGTTTGGATGGTCCCGCCGACTTATGGCGAGGAGTTCTCTGCGGAAAAGATCTTTGAGTCAACGAGAAACCGAGATTTTATCGACAGCTCCTAATTTAGACAAAGACACTATGAGTAGGGCCTACGGAGCGTCGGAATCTCAGTCATTAAAAGCTTCTGAGCGAGTATTAGAAATCCTAATTGGCCTTGGGAATAGAATCAAAAAACAAAAAGCGGCGGGATCAAGCTATTTCGTCGGTGACAGGCTTACTTCTTGTGACATTCATTGGGCTTGTTTCAGCAATATGCTCCTTCCCTTGCCCGAGATGGTTAACCCTATGCCCGAGTGGCTTAGATTGAGCTACGCCGACATCGGGTTTATAAAGCTTTCTGATTTTGAGGAATTATTGGAGCATAGAGATATGGTCTTTGAAAAGCATCTGAAATTACCGTTAGACTTTTAAAAAAAGTTCGTCAGGAAAGAGGAGCTTACCCCAGTGAGCGAAACTTTTTCAAATTTTCACTATTAATCTCCATGAGGGGGAAAATGAACGAGTCAGCGTCTTTAAAAGGAAAAATTTCGGTCGTCACGGGTGGTTCAGGTGATATTGGACGAGCTATTGCTAAGAGATTAGCGCTCGAGGGTTCAGATGTTTTAATCACTTATGCTGGTGCAGAGGATCGCGCGGAAGTGACGTTAAAGGAAATAAGAGACGCCGGTGGCAGCGCCCATAGCTTTAAACTAGATCAGAGAGATCCCAAAGATATAGAGAATACAATTGATTACGTTAGAAATGAATTCGGTTCGCTTGATATACTTGTAAACAATGCAGCTTGGAATATCGGGATACCCTTTCCTGAACTTGAACAATTAACGCCTGATATCTGGGATAGGGTTCTCGAAACTAATTTACGAGCGCCTTTTCTTTTAGCTAGAGCGGCAGCGTCACTGTTAAAAATTGGAGGAGGGCACATAGTCAATATTTCCTCTGCGGGTGGAATTGCGCCTGGTTCGAGCAGCATAGCTTATTCGTCTAGTAAAGCAGGGTTGAATCACTTAACCCGTTGTTTAGCCGTCGCAATGGCTCCTGATGTCGCTGTTAACTGTGTTGCTCCTGGGCTTGTAGAAGATACCCGCATGGCAAATCGGCTTCCCAAAGCGGTTTCTGAGGGTTCCAAACGGCAGGCGATACTTGGCAAGGTGGGTCAGGTTGAGGATATTGCAGAGCAAGTATTGACCTTTGTTACCTCTTCTTCCGTAACCGGACAAACTATAGTGATTGATGGTGGTCTTCCTGCTGCAATGAGGTAGATTATTTCGGCCCTAACCAATAAATATCCGGAAACCCTTTGGCTCTGATGGTAATTTTAAAAAATAAGACTTTTTAAGCGTCGGACCATTTTGTGTTCTGGTTATAAAGCTATAAGTTGCCCAAGTATGTTGAGACAGATCCCTGGTATCTAGTGAATCTAAAAAGCGTATAAACGAATCTCCCTAGTTAAACCACCGATTCATGCATGCGCCATGTTAGCTTCCCTAAAAAAAATTGGGGAGGTTTCCCTTCCTTTTGTGTAATCTTCATCTTTAACCTTGTTTAATTGCAAGGAAGATATCGGAAGTTTATTAATGATTGAAACAGAATTAGAGATCCCAACCTCCGATGGATTGATGAACGTATATTCAGCGGCTCCTGACGAGATGGATTTTTGTCCAACCATCATTTTTTTAATGGATGCTCCAGGGAGAAGGGAAGAATTGCATGACATGGCTATGCGGATCGCTACTGTGGGATACCGCGTATTGCTGCCTAATCTGTATTACAGAAAATCAAAAAATTTCGAAATGAAGTGGAGCGATGAGGGAAAAAAAGAAATGTTTGAGATGACCAGACATTTGTCTACTTCATTGGTCATGGATGACGTTAAGAGCCTCCTGTCCTTTATGGATAGCCAGTCTCAATACAAAAAACAAAAAGTGGGGGCTATTGGATATTGCATGAGTGGGCCGTTCGCGATTGCGGCTGCAAGTTTTTTTCCTGATCGAATATATTCTGCGGCCTCGATTTATGGAGCTAATCTGGTGACTAAACGAGATGATTCTCCTCACCGAATTGCTAAGAGAGCGAAGGCAGAATTATATTTCGCATGTGCAGAAGTAGATGAGTGGGCTCCGAAAGAAACGATAGAAACTCTTGATAAAGCTCTTACTGATTATGATCTCTCGTACAGGATCGAATGGTATGAAGGAGTTGAACATGGTTTCGCCTTTCCCGGCCGTCTGAATATTTACGATAGACTCAGCGCAGAGAAACATTGGAATCGAGTTTTTTCTCTTTTCCGACGAACACTGCACTAACCTTTTTGAAGAAATCAGGGTTTTGCAACGTCGAAACGGTGCTCAGATTTTAGAGGCCAGCCGTTACAACCGAACTTTTCTTTTAAGTTTTTTGTTTTAAACAGGTTTAACGCACGATTCATTATTATTCCTAGGGGAGTTAACGATTTTACTCACTCTATGGAAACGGAATCGCTGTTGTTTTTTAGGAAAAAAAGTTTTTTGAGAATCCATCCATTGATCTAGCTGAGTTTTTTCAACCACAAGCGGCATCCGGTTATGGATTGTTTGGATGTTTTTACTGGCTTGGGTAGTAACTATAGCGAACCTAGGTTTTCCTTGGTCCTGGTTGTATATGCCCTCAAAATAAAGTAATTCTCCTCCGCGGTGAAAAAAGTAGGGGACCTTGCCTGAATCATTGGTTCCCCATTCGTACCAGCCATCGGCTAAAACCAAGCATCTTCGAGCCGAACTAAAACTAGGTTTTTGATTTAAAGTTTCGCTTCTCGCGTTTATTATATTAAACCTCGACTTTGCCCATGCTGGCGAATATCCCCAAGACATCAAATTAAATTCCTTCGTAAGCACCAAGGTCTCATTTGAAGGGACTATATTAAAATTGGGAGTAACGTCAAATTTTAAATTAAATTGGGATTTGATTTCTTTGACATTTCTCAGGGTAAAACGGCCACACATCTTTTATTTATGTTCTTTTGCGGGAAACGTTTCCTCCCACATTTCGTAATGACTTTCTCTCATTCCCAAAGAAAAGTAAGTCGCTTGCGCGATCTTATTGGATTGCTCGACGTAAAGCCTTACTCCACAGATATTTGGCTCTTTTTTTGCCCGCAATTTTACGGCCTCATATAATTTAGAGAAAACTCCTTTTCGTCTAAACCCTTCTATTACGTAAACGCTTTGTATCCACCAAAATAGGCCGTTACGCCAGTCTGACCATTCGAAGGTTATCGCCAGCGAAGCAACTGCTTTTTGATCCAGGTCCTCGGCGATTAGATAAAAACCGTGGCGATCATTTTCAAGAAACCCCTTTATTCCTTTCTCGAGGACTTGACCATCAAGCTTCTTACCCTCTGTCTCTAGGGCCATTTTCTGATTAAAAAATTTTAATGTAGCTACATCGGGAGGGGAGGCTTCTCTTACATTTAGATGAAAGTTCGACATGGATACGCCCCTTACTTTCTTAACTTATTTTTTATCTTTGCGGCAATTGTGGAGGCTCTTTCCTTTAATTTTTTTGTTTCGATAGTAAGTATCTCCCCGTTTTTCATTAAAATCTTCCCGTCAACGACAACAGTTGTGACGTCTTGTTCGTCTGAAACATAAACCAGATGCGAAACAATATCAAAAGTAGGGATATAGTGAACGTCTTCGGTGGAGATCTGAATAATATCGGCTCTCTTCCCTGCTTCGATGGATCCTATCTTTTCAGATAAACCAATAGCGGTTGCTCCATCAATCGTTGCCATAGCCAGAACTTTCCGGGCTGGAAGAACCGCTGGGTCCATATTTTCAATCTTTTGTAGTAGAGCTGCTAGCCTCATTTCCTCCCACATGTCTAAATCATTGTTGCTTGCGGCTCCGTCTGTCCCTATGCCAACGTGTATTCCGGCTTTAAGCATTTTGATGATCGGAGCAATTCCAGCACCGGTCTTCATGTTTGAAGTCGGATTGTAAATGACGCCGACATTCCTCTTTTTTAGTATCTGTATCTCTTCATCGGACGGCCAAACCATGTGGGCAGCAATGGTCGGGCCTTTTAAAAATCCTATCGACTCAAAAACTTTGACACTGGTGTCGTCATATTTGGTTTTCGCGTGTTGGTTTTCAAAAATTGACTCGGCCATGTGAATGCTTAAACCGACTCCTAGTTTTTCAGCTAGATGACGAGTTTGTTTCAATTGTTTTAGATCCAAGGTGTAATTGGAGTGTGGTCCGAGGATCGGCATGATTCTCTGGTTTTTGTTTTTCCACTTTCTTATAAAGGCTTCGCCTTTCAAAAGCGAATCCTGCGCATCAGATGCATCGGGGCTTGCTTGGTCAATTACAGTAGCGGAAACAAGCGCTCGTAAACCACATGAATCCACAACACGAGAAATTGCTTCAGGGAAATAATACATGTCAACGAACGTAGTGGTTCCCCCTCGAATCATTTCCCAACAGGCGAGTTCAGTTCCTAATTCAACAAACTCTTTGTCCACGAAGGCTACTTCTGCCGGAAAGATGTAATTATTTAGCCATTCAAAAAGAGGATAGTCGTCGGCGATCCCCCTGAACAGAGTCATAGCTGCGTGGGAGTGGCCATTAATTAGTCCGGGCATTACGATTCGGTTTTCTCCTTTAAGAAGGATTTCCGGTTCGTATAGTTCCCTTATATTTTTAGCTTTTCCAACGGCAACGATAACGCCTTGGTGGATAGCCACGGCTCCTTTTTGGATAATACCTCTGCTTTTTCCCATCGTAACAAGATGATCTCCTTCGATAAGCAGATCAATTTTCTGAATCTTGTTTGGAGCTGCCTCGGAGTCTGCAAAACAAAAGGTCGAGAGCAGGAAAATCTTTGTTGTAATCAAGAAAAAGCGCATGTTCATTGCTGGATCTCTTTTTTAATGTCGAAAAATTCCTTGAGATCGCTAATATACCATTAGGCTTTAAAGGTCGCCTAAAATCGAGCTTATTTCTTGGGGAATGCTTTGGTAGAGGAACTGTAATTGAAAAAGCATTTTATGCAAGCCATGCTATTGTTTTGCTCTATGAATTCGCTATTTTCGAAGGATGTAAAACTATGGGTATAAAAATTGATTAAGAACTTCTTCATGATTGGCTTCTCTACTGGGGGTTGTCTTGGATAGAGATTACGATGTAGTAGTTATCGGATCCGGCGCAGCTGGCTTATCTGCTGCAATTTCCGCTGCTGATTCTGGAGCACGGGTTCTCATTTGCGAGAGTGAGCAAGTGGTTGGAGGATCTTCCCGTCTCAGCGGCGGGCACTTTTACGCGGCAGGGACGTCAGTGCAAGAAAAGGCTGGAACTTACGATGACACTGCAGACGCCATGTATGAACATTACATGACCTTGAATCAGTGGATAGTCGATACCAGGATAGTTAGAAAGTATTGCGACCTAAGTGGTCCAACATTTGAGTGGCTCATGAATCT
>CAJYCI010000028.1 GCA_913428515.1 uncultured Gammaproteobacteria bacterium
CAAGTCGGAGTTGCTTCCCATAATTATTCCAACTGCTGCTGCCTTTTTTTTCATATTTGGTTTTCTCCTCGAACAGAAATCAGCGATCGAATCTCTTCAGCTAGTTGTTTGGCAATTGAAAGCGTCTCTCCCGTCACTGTAATATGCCCCATTTTCCTATGAGGAGAACAGTGAAATTTCTCGTAGAGATGAACGAAGACATTTTTGAATTTATCAATCTCGTCTATCCCTTCAATGACTGTTCTTCCCACGAAACCTGGCTCGCCTAACAAATTAAACATTACGGCCGAGCATTTGGATCTAGTCGGTGTAAGCGGTTTTGATCGAAGGATATTATATTGTTGAAGAAACTGAGAGGTTTCACTTGATTCAATAGAGTGATGTCCGCTGTTATGAGCTCGTGGCGCTACTTCGTTAATCAACAAGCGGTTGTCTTTAGTAAGAAACAGTTCAACGCCGAACAATCCGATTCCGTTAAGCGCACGCACGGCTCCGATTGATATTTGTTTCGCTTGTCGCATTATGGTTTTTGGCAGGGAGGGCGGACAGTATAGGGTCTTTAAAACGTTTTGGTTTTTATCAAACTCTAATCGAGTTGGCTCCCAAGTCGCTTCTTCGCCCTCTTTATTCCGAGCGACCATCACCGCTAATTCGATGGCGTCGGGCACAAACGCCTCAAAATAGCTTGGCTCTGGAAGTAAATCTAACCGAGACGAGACGTCTCGTAGGATTAAGACCCCTCTACCGTCATAGCCACCCGTTCGAGATTTTTGTACTAAAGGCCAACCAAGGTCTTCAAGTGAGTTAACAGATTTTTGCTTATTCGAAAAATACTCACAGGCTGGAATCCCTGCCTCGAACAAAGAATGCTTTTGAAGTAATTTGTCTTTGATTGTCGCCAAAGTCTTTGCGCTGGGAATTATGGATACTCCCTCAGCCTCTAGTTTGATCAGAGCTTCGGTATTAATATTTTCAAGCTCAACGGTCAGCACGTCTACTTGTTTCGCAAATATTCTGATGTCTTGTTCGGAGCTCGGACTTCCGATTATCTGGCTCGCTCCCATTAAAGCGGCCGGGCATTGCTCGCTGGGATCTAGGACTATTAAAGTATCTTCCGTTTGTGTTATTGCTTGTGCGAGCAACCCTGCGAGTTGCCCACCTCCTAAAATTCCTATTTTCATTTTCTAGCCAAAAACAAAAAACCAATTCTATACTATTTGATCATTTGACCTATATCTGCGTATGGGTTTCCATAAAAATAAAATTAGTAATGTCATTACAATCGAGATGGCTCCACCCATAACCATTGTGCTCGATGCCCCTATAATCCCCGCCCAGAAACCTACCCAAATAGTACCGATATTATTTGATGTTTGTGCTGCCACATACATTAATGAAAAAGCTCGCCCTCGCATTTTATCTGGCGTTGTTAACATCACAGTAGTTACTCTAACGGCTACTGTTACCGAATCAGCTGCGCCTAATAATGCAATTAAAATCATTCCAGTGATTAACGAATTGGTTAAGCCAAAGGCCAATAAGAAGAGTCCGTAAGCAAGTGATGCCCAGAGCACGATTAATCCTTTGGCTTGAACTCTGGTTAGTGCAAGGACTGCAATTCCTCCAATAATGGCGCCTGCAGAATTTGCTGATCCCAGAAATCCTGTTCCGCTAGCTCCGGCAGCGAAAAGTCCTAGGGCGATAACGGGCAAGATTTCTCTGTAAAAAGATGCGGTGGTAATGGCTGCATCCAAAAGGAATAGGCCCGGCAGAATCGGGTGCTTTCTTACATAATTTAATCCTTCCAAGGTCTCGGTGATCTGGCCTTTTGGCAGCTCTGATTTTTCATCGGTCCTGCCCGACACTGCCAACAAGAAAGGACCGAGAGAGCCGGGTAGACAGAGAATTGCGCATGTAAAAAATACTTCGGTTAGTCCCCAATTTACTGCGACGAATGCAAACAGGAGCGGACCAATAATTGCCGCGAGATTTTGAGAAGCCGTATCGGTAGAGGCAGCTGCCATGATTTCTTTTTCTGGGAAAATTCTGGGTATGAGTGCTGCTCTGCTTGGACTGCCGAGGGTCTGCGCGCCTGAAGCGATCGCGATCGCTAAATATATCAACCCGGGAGTAAGCGAAGTTGTTGAATTAAAAGTTGCGACAAAGGCTAGAACGATAAATGTAATTCCATGCGCAGCGGCAATGATTATTTTTCGATCAGTCCGATCAGCTAGCGTCCCCGCCCAAAGAGTTGAAGGCAGTTGAACCACCAGCTGGACTATTCCAATAAGACCGACTAAAAAAGGTGACCCAGTCTCATCTAAAAGCCACTGGGAGAAGCCTAAGATTCTTAACCAGCCAGCCACGCCGCCAGTCATCAATATAACCCAGAGGATTCTATAGTCTCTATATTTGAATGTGTTCCAGTTTAAAGCGGTTT
Organism: uncultured Gammaproteobacteria bacterium; assembly: GCA_913428515.1. Lineage (GTDB taxonomy): Bacteria > Pseudomonadota > Gammaproteobacteria > Pseudomonadales > Azotimanducaceae > UBA9659. The sequence goes on from CAJYCI010000028.1 coordinate 2,441, forward strand.
TAGAGAACATTAGAAAGTCATAGATTAATTTGTTGTAGCTTAAAAGTTAAGAGCCAGCTAGCTTTTGAACCATACCATATCAAGGCTTGATATGTTGTGTGCCTTGTGTTTCAGTCAACTGGCACTGACTAGATTGGAAAAAAAATTTAAAAGGCAAATCGATGGCTGTTTCCCAATGGCAAGAAAATCCTGATTTACTTCGAAAGACGATAGAGTTTGATTTTAGAGAAAATCGATATTGTGGTTCGTTGGTTGCTCCACCGAAATCGGAAGGACCTAAGCCCTTAGTGCTAGTGATTCATAATTACCAGGGATTGAAATTTTTTGACGTAGACGTTGCAGAGTTTATAGCGCGCTCTGGTTATGTCGGACTGGCAATCGATCTTTATGGTGATAACGTCCCTGCGGACGAACGTTTGTGGCCAGACAACCCTGAAAAGGTAATGTCGTTCAACAAAAAATGTTTTGAGGCGATGATTCAATGCGATCATGACTACGAGTTTTTTCGATCTCTTCTGAACCAGTGGTTAATAAAAGGAGTTGAAGAGGAGTGTGTTGACGAACGAGTTTCTCCGGCCGCAATCGGTTATTGTTTTGGTGGAGTGGCGGTTCTCGAAGCAGTACGCGCTGGATTAAATCTCTCCGGAGTCGTATCTTTTCATGGGTTATTGCAAACCGGCGAAGACAAAGCACCAGAGATGGTGGGTTTAGAAAGACCGAATCTGAAATTAGCTCCGAATGTCTACAATAAAAAAACCATCGTATTAATCGAGAACGGTCGAGATGATCATTTGGTTTCCGATGAAAGCAGAGTGAGATTTTGTAAAGAGATGGACGATGCGGGCGTGCCTTGGATTTTTCACGACTACTCGGGAACTCCACATGGGTTCGCTCTTCCTCCTACCTTGGGTCCGCCAGGTCATTTGCACAAATCCTCAGATCGCTTATCGACGATAAGCATGTTGAGGCTTTTTAAAGAGATTTTTCCTGATTTTAAGCAGAATCGGGTTGAGTACAATGCATCGGGAAACTTTATACCGGATTAGAAAGAGGGCTAAAGAAATGCAGATAACGGCAAGTGAAGAGCAGATAAAAAAGTCATTGATGGACCTAAATATTCCGACATTGTTAATGGTCATGACACAGTACTCTGGAGATGATCGCTGGTTGGTCGATCGCTACCGCCCCAAGCCAATCTATGTCCCTCAGGGAGAGATTTTTCCTGATGACAGTGGAGATTATGATCAGGCCATCGCCGATGAAATAAGAGAATCGGCTTTAGAGCTTATTCTTAAAATCAAAGGCAATGAACTTCCTTTGCCACCGGCGCCGTCGGCTGCTCGGATGCGAAAAATGATGGAGTTTTCAGTTGGAGAACCTCTAGAACAAGACTTTTGTGAAATGTTGCTTGAGGAAACGAATTTTATCGACCGAGACATAGATTGGCTCGATAAGTTGGTTGAGCCCTCTGAGAAGAAGTTTTTAGATGAGTTGCATGTAGTAATCGTTGGCGCCGGTATGTCTGGAATTTGTACGGCGGCCAAATTAAAACGAGCTGGGATACGCTTTACCATACTAGAAAAGAATGATGCCGTTGGGGGTACTTGGTATGAGAATACGTATCCCGATTGTGGAGTTGATACGCCGAACCATTTTTATTCTTTTTCTTTTATGAGAAATCCGAATTGGTCCGGCTACTACTCAAAAAGGGATGAGTTGTATGAATACTTTGAGAAATGCACCGACCAGTTAGATATTCGAGACAACATCAAACTTCGAGCAGAAGTCACTGGAATGACGTTTGACGAGCAGAGGCAGAGCTGGGCGGTGGATTTTTCAGTTGAAGCTGGCAAGAAAGAAACTATAGAAGCGAATATCGTTGTCAGCGCGGTAGGCCAGCTAAATAGGCCAGTGGTCCCGGAATTTGTGGGACAAGAGACTTATAATGGTGAGTCCTTCCATTCGGCTCGTTGGCGACATGATGTTGATATAAAAAACAGGAGGGTGGCGGTGATCGGAACAGGCTGCAGTTCAGTTCAACTGGTACCGAAAACTGCCGAAAAAGCTAAACATCTGACTGTCTTTCAGCGCACTCCACATTGGATAACGCCGAGTCGAGATTACTATCGATCGGTCGAAACCGGTATAAAATGGGCTTTGAACTATCTCCCTGGCTACGCAGAATGGCATCGGGCGAGAATGATTTTTGGTTTTATGGATAGAAATTGGACCGCGGTTGTTGAGGACCCGGATTGGCAGCATAAGGATCGGTCGATGAATGAGCAGAACGATATGATCAGAGAATCTTTCATGTCATACATCAGTGCTCAACTTGGTGCCCGACAAGACTTATTGCCAAAGTGTGTCCCTGACTTTCCTGTCTACGGTAAACGTCCGGTAATTGATAATGATTGGTATAAGACCATAGCAAGAGATGACGTTAGCTTGGTGGACAGCCCTATCAAAAGTTTCACAGAGAAAGGAATTCTTACAGAAGACGGAATCGAACATGAAGTTGATGTAATTATTTATGCGACCGGATTTAATACGAATAGATTTTTATGGCCAATGGATGTGAAGGGCACAGAAGGAAAAAATCTTGAGGAGTTGTGGGGAGAAACTCCCGAAGCCTACAAAGGGATCTTGGTGCCAGGTTATCCTAATCTTTTTTGCTTGTACGGTCCGAATACGAATATCGTCCACGGCGGAAGCATTATCTATAATACGGAATGCCAAGTGCATTACATGATGCAGTGCATTGCGCTTATGGCTGGAAAAGAGGCGAGAGAGTTCGAGATTAGTGCCGAGATAAATGATCAGTACAATAAAGAGGTTCAGGAATTAAGCCAGCAGCTTGCGTGGGGTCACTCGGGAGTCCAGAGTTGGTATAAGAACTCTCAGGGACGAGTTGTTAATAATTCCCCTTTTAGTAATCTCGAATATTGGTCTAAGACACATGATATTGAACCTGACGCCTACGATTTATCTTGATTGATTTACTGCATATTTATAGCTAGATCAAAGGCGGGTCTGCTCGATATGTTAGCCACATATCGTTTGAGGTTTGACATTTCTTCGGGAACGCAACCAAGTCTGTTGCTCATAAAGCAGGCATGTCCAAGCATGATATCTGCAGCTGAAAAGTTTCCGATTAAGTAGTCTCTCCCGCTAAGTTCCGTATTGACGGGTTCCAGAGCCCGGGTTAAAAGCTTTTTTGCTTGTGATAGTGCTGTTTCATCTCTGCGATCGGGGGGAAGGAGGACAGTTTGAACGACTATTGTGTTCACTGGCGGCATGACCATGCCCTCACAGTAATGAAACCATTGAAGGTATGCGGGAAAAGAAGGGTCTCTCTTGTCAGGCTTTAATTCAGCTTTTTCATGGCATTCAAGTATATAGTCAACGATAGCGCCAGATTCCCATATTATTTTCCCATCATCTTCAAGCACGGGCACCCGCCCAAGTGGGTGACGTGCTCTATGCATTTCAGATTTCAAGTCCTCTGGATGGAACCGCATTTTATTAACTTCGTACGGAAGTCCTAATTCTTCAAGTAGCCATATGATTCTGCCTGCTCTTGAGTTTGGTGCGAAATGAACGATTAACATATGAATTTATTCCTCTTGGTGTTTCTTGATTAATAACTCGCATCCTGTCCCACTGAACATTTTGGAGATTCTTTGTCTTTCTGGGAGCTCTAATTTTGAGAATTCGAAACGAAGCCAATTCAAGCATTTTGCTTGGTAGGGAAAAATTTCCTGCGTCCACGGCTTGCCACGGACAAACGTTTCGACCTTTTTTCCCCCGCTATTTATTGCTTCCTCATTCTGTAGCATTACGGGAGTGTATGTCTCGCCTACTTCTTTGAGGAGATTTTCCAGCCTCGACCCCAATTCCTCTACAGGCAGATCGCTATTTCCAGTGACCTCCAGTCCAGATAGATCCTCCATAGTGCTTACCCATGCATGAATCCGAGGAAATTTTTTAATAACAATTTCGCTTGGAGTTGGATCGAACTGAGCTAATTGGGTTAGTTGACCAAAGAATGCAAAGTCGCACGATCTTGGGCCTGTTCCCAATAAAAACGGGTGAGATTGAAGTAAATTATCGAAGCAACTTAAAAATTTTATGAAGCTGTTTTCAATGATTTCTTTGGTAGTCTCGTTCGAACCAACTACACCGAGTCTTGATATTTGCCTCTCTGAGAACGCACTTTTTAGCTCAGTAGCGTTTTGATTGCTTTGGGAAATGCCACCTTGATAAAAAGGCAATATTGAGCCAGCCATGTCCGCATCTTTGGGGTATGCCCAACGATAATGGAACATCGCTTTGGTTAACCATTCATCGCCGTAATCCTCTAACAAATAATTCAAAAAAGCCGTTGTCGGATCTTCTGGAATTATAGATCGACCTCGGTGCTCGATTTCAAGTTTTCTGATGATTGGGGTACTGTCGATAGAAGGTTCAAGCTGACCTTGGCTATTTTTAAAATAAACAATTGGAATCAGACTTACTTTTGGTTTAGGTAAGTTATGTTTATTCTGTTTACCTAGATATTTGAAAGCAATCCTTCGATACCTCAACACGGCGAGCATTTTTCTAGTATATGGTGACGCTGGTACACCAATTATTGTGAGCAATTCTGGAGTCATAAATCTCTCTTTCGCTGCTTTTTAGGAAAATAAAAATTGCGGGCCTCTAAGTCAAGATAAATCATTTTACCTATCTTCATTTGCGAGCAGATGAATTTCAGGAGATCAGGCTAGTTCTTCGGTCTCAGATGTCGTTCAACTGAGGCTCTTTTCCTTTACGAATCCTCCGCTGCGTTCTCTATCGGGTAATGAATTCCTGGTATTCCTTCTTGTAGCGCTTGGTACCAACCCGGCCGAGGCTGAACTGGCTCATAAGAGCTGGGAACCATTGGTGTGTCTTTGTTCCATTCATGGTGAATTGGCGGGATTTGGAAAGTGCCGTTGCTCGCGTTGGTTCCGCCATCAACGAGAAGATCGACACCAGTAATATAACTTGCAAGGTCGGAAGCCAGAAACATTACAGCATTGGTTACTTCTTTCACCTCTCCGATTCTTCGCATTGGCGTCCTGCTAGCAATCCATTTATCTATGCCCATGGCTTCGAGCATTGGCCTAGTCATCTCGGTCACGATGAAACCAGGGGAGACTGCATTTACTCTGACACCTCTATCTGCCCACTCCACCCCCAGCTGATAAGTTAGATTGAGTAGCCCACCTTTTGCTGCAGTGTAGCCGATCACGTTGTTCTCGTTTCCGCCGCTGGCCATAATGCTGCAGATATTCACTATGGATCCAGATCTTCGCTCTAGCATACGTCGACCGCACTCCCTTGCGTAGTAGAAAGCTCCAACTAGATCGACCGCTAAAATGTTGTTAAAGGTTTCTGAGTCATATTGCTCGGGAGAAACGCCTCGGGGATCGGCAATCCCCGCGTTATTAATTAGAACGTCAATATGTCCTAGTTCTTTAATTCCTTCTGAGATGACTCGATCTACGTCTTGCTCATTGGAAACGTCTCCAGGCACTGCGACGACCCTGCTACCGAAGCTTTCGCAGGACTTGGCAACCTCTTTAAGCTGATCTTCACCTCTAGCGGTAACCACCAAGTTCGCACCTGCTTGAGCAAAATCTTTTGCGAATTGTTCGCCTAAGCCATAACTTGCTCCCGTTATCAGAACGTTTTTCCCTGAAAAATCAAACATAACAGACCCTAACAAATCGAAAACTATAGTCTAAAGGGATTTTGCGGTGAGTGGAAACTGGTGCATCATAGACGTAGATCTCTAGGAGTTAAGATGATCCCGAAAACTATAGAAGATGTAACGACGAGCTGGCTTTCAAGCATTTTGGGTCTTGAGATTGCCGATATTGGAGTGACCAAAGTAGGTGAAGGCATAGGCCTTTTAGGAGACATTTATAAAGTTGAACTTTTTCCTGGAGAACATTTTCCAAAAAGTGTGGTCGTAAAGCTCCCATCGTCTTTTGAAGATAATCGTCAACAAGGGATAGCTTTGGGCATGTTTGAAGCTGAGGTTAGGTTTTATAATCAGCTTGGTCCGATGATCAACGTGGGTTTGCCGAAAATCTATCATGCAGACATTGAAGAGGGCACGGCAGAGTTTGTAATAGTGATGGAGGATCTGAGCGATTTAATAATGGTGGCGCAAAGTGACGGTATGTCAGCTTTGCAAGCTGAGGCGGCAGTAAAAGTTTTAGCAAAAATTCATTCTGTCTGGTGGGGCCAGATGGAAAGTCATAAGTACGATTGGATTCCGTCGATGATTGGCCCCCGAATAGAGTTTGTCACGCAATCTTTATCCGATATGTTCCCAAAATTTGCTGAGAGTTTTGGAGAATACTTAAATCCTGAAGCATTGGACCTTTATGAGCTCTTCAGCAAAAACTACCTAAACGTAAACAAGGTGCTTGCAGCCCGAAGTCCATGGACGCTGGTTCATCAAGATTGTAGAGTCGAAAATATGTTGTTTGGAGAAGCTGGGTCTGATCATGTCGCTGTTATTGATTGGCAAGGTATTGGAAGGGGCCCCTCATCGTATGATCTTGCATATTTATTAGGAGGGTCGGTTGAAACGGATTTGCGTAGGAAGCATGAGGACCGATGGATTCGATTGTATCATGAGACTTTGGTAAAAGAAGGCGTTTCGAATTACCCGATTAAGGATCTAAGACAAGACTACCAGATGTCCCATTTGCAAGGTGGCCTCGCTACCGCGATGTTTACTGCAGGCTCGCTCAACCTGAGTAACGAGAGGGGATTACAGTTGGTTATCACCATGGTACAGAGACACGCACAAGCAGCGATAGATCATAACGGAATCCAGCTGCTGGAAGATTTGAATTCACGGCTTTGAGTCGCGCCCGCTAAGATTTAGCAGTCTAGCAGCTTCGCATATCCGTTGAGTTGAACCTCGATACCAGCTTGGTTGATGAAATTTTTGTCGTGATAAAGCTTTGAGATAGACAACAAAGGCACGGGTTCGTAACCTGAACCAAATTCAATTAGTCTTTCGCTTAATTGCTCCAATAGATTCGACATTTGTTGAAGTTCTGAGAGTGTTGGTTGTTTTTTTTTCCAAGCCTTAAAGATTTTTACCGTTGAGGTCGAGATATTAAACATCGGCACAGGGGTTCCCATTACATCGACTCGCTCGTTAGAAGCCTCTCCTGCTAATTTGATTAAGACACCAAGCAAATCTTTTTCGTCTTCTTGGGCAAAGATTATTGTCGGTCTGTTCATAAAGTTGATTAAAAAATTATAAAAGCCAATCGTTTCGATTGTTCAGGATTATGTCTGACTATCTATTTGATAGCGAAGAGTTCGTCCATTTTTAAGCGTCGATTCTAATCCTATCCAGGTTTCGTCTGAATACCATACTTTTATGGGGCCTTCTTTCGCGTTTACGATATAGCCGGTTAGTGAATCTGACTCCGTATCAACCTTCGAAACGGTGACTTCCTCAATCTCTCCCGTTTGTGAATTAATGAGTCTGTCTTGCAATAAAAAATCTGGATTCCAATAAGCAAAGGTATACAAGCAGCCCTGATGAATCTTATTTTCAACGAGGGTATTAATAGCAAAATCATTTTTATTCTTAATTCCGGAGACTTTGAATTTCTTCTTGTTGGATCGAGTATTTGACTCTATCTTAGCCAAGCACCCAGCTTCCCAAACCTCTCGGTTTTGGTGTCGATATTTGAGGATATTCACAAATAGTATTTTTACATCGAATTTTGCGTTCGACGTTACAATCGTTAACCCCTCCTCTCGCTTTGTTCTAAATTGATGTTTTCCAATAAGGTTGCCGTCAACAGTGACGTTAAAGTTCCATTCCTGCATCTCTTGCGCGTATAAGCTAGGCGACAGAGCAAAGATAAAGAGAAGAAACAAACCCAATAAATTTCTAGAGATTTTCATGTTCTGCGAACCAAAAGAAGAGTCCGACGAAGTATAAATAGGTCGCAAAATAATTTCTATGGATAGCTGTTATGATCACGGAAATAAAAAAATAGATCAATTATGAGACGCAAGTGTTATGAATAAAAAAAATGTGAAAGTGATACTTACCAGTCGGCCGGATGGAGAAGCCACGTCCGAATGTTTTTCTATTATTGAGGAAGACTTAGTAGATTTGAGTTCCGGTGAGGTTCGTATTGCAAATGAATCGCTTTCGGTCGACGCAGCTATCAGAACCATGTTGCGAGGCGAAGGCTTCCACATGCAGATGGGTATTGGTGATACCGTATTTGCGGGTGGAGTAGGAAGGATAGTTGAATCAACCGTTGATGGATGGGATGTGGGGCGAGCGGTTAGAGGACCTCTTGGAGCTCAATCTTTTTCTAAATTATCTACAGAGCACCTAGAACTTCTAGAAGAATCTAACCTGCCCCTAAGTGTTAATCTTGGGATTTTAGGAGGCTCAACTGGGGTAACAGCTTGGATCGGCATAAAAAAAGTAGCGAGGCCCAAGCCCGGAGATTTGTTTGTAGTGTCTGCAGCCGCAGGCGCGGTTGGTTCCATTGCGGGACAAATTGCTCAAAAAGAAGGAGCAAGGGTGATTGGTATTGCTGGTGGTGCAAGGAAAATCAATCATCTTCTTAATGATTTAAATTTTGAGTCAGCGATTGATTATAAATCGGAGGATGTGAGAGCCCGGCTGGCTGAGTTGGCTCCAAATGGGGTTAACGGTTTCTTCGATAACGTGGGCGGCGATATCCTGGACGCAGTTTTAGAAAATTTAGCTCTGCGTTCCAGAGTGACGATTTGCGGAGCTGTTTCTCAGTATAACGATATGGATAATATACACGGCCCATCCTCTTACCTTAAGTTGGCAGAACGTCAATCTGCTATGGAGGGCTTCGCTTACTTTCATTATCCGGAGTTTATTGGGCCCGCTGAAGAGGAGTTGAAGCAGTGGCTCCATGAAGGATCCATTCAATTAGCGGAGGAAGTCATCGACGGGATCGAGAAGTTTCCTCAGGCGTTAGCCTTCATGTTTTCTGGTGGCAATTTAGGAAAATTACTTGTTAAAGTCCATTGATCGGCTTTGACAGTTTCATTTATCTAGCGTTAACCTAATAAAAAAAATAGGAGTTGGCGATGGACTCAGATCAAATACATCCCCTGGCGATGTCTGGAAAGGACCCGTCCGTGTTGAGGGGCGACCCCATACCTAAAGAACGATATTTCTCCAAAGAATTTATGGATTTAGAATGGGAACACCTCTGGAAAAAAATTTGGCATATTGCTGGCAGGGAACAACAGTTAGAGGAGCCAGGTGATTTTATTGTTCATGATTTTATGAGAGAGTCTGTGATCATCGCAAAGCAGAATGATGGCTCCCTAAAAGGTTTTTATAACAGTTGCGGTCACCGGGCTGCGAGGTTGGTTTGGGATAACAGCAGTCTCGATAGCTTTTCCTGCCCCTACCACGCCTGGAAATGGGGTCTAGACGGTGTTTTAGAGGATTGTCCCGACAGGGACGATTATCCTCAAGGAGATCCGGTTGGGAAATTAACACTTAGGGAAGTTCGAGTAGACACGTGGGCTGGTTTGGTGTGGTACACCATGGATCGAGAGGCTCCCGAATTAGAGAAATACCTCGAGCCATCAGTTGAACTCTATAAAAATCACCAATTTGAAAAATCAGTCAGGGTAAATTGGTGGCGCACGGCGTTGGATGGTAATTGGAAATTTTGGTCCGATAACTTCAATGAGTCATACCATACCCGTACCGTTCACCCACAAGTTCCTCCTATCATAGATCAAGACCACTTCACCTCTCGCTACGAGATGTTCCCGATGGGACACAATCGAATTATTCAGATGGGCAGACCTTCGTTACGAGATCGCCTGCCAGAGGGAGACGCTCATCCGTTTGATGATCTTTTGCGGGCTTGGGATATTGACCCTGACAGTTATACAGATTTTGAAACAAAAGCGCTTCAGGGATGGCTTGATTTGAAGAAGGCAAAGAAAAACCTCTGGAAAGAAAAAGGTTACCTCCATTACGAGCACTTAGACGACGAAGAATTGACCGAGAGTCCTTTTCAAGTAATTTTCCCGAACATAGCGATTGCTCCGGGTGCAGACTCTTTCCTGGTCTGGCGATGGGAGCCCCACCCTACAGATCCAGAAAAATGCTTCTTCGATCAGTGGACCATGGCCTATCCTGTTGAGGGAATGGAAGAATTTGTGAATAGAACAGCCATTAACACCTTGAAATTATCTGAGGCAGAGCTCGATTTTAGAGAATACGATGAGGGAAGAGGTATCTCGGAATATTCTGATCAAGTGGTGGCTCAAGATATGCAATTAATCGCTGGACAGACCCGTGGATGGCGATCACAAGGTTATCCTGAGCCCTATATGGCCGCGCAAGAAACCAGGGTCAGGCGATTTCACGAGGTTTTGAACGATTATATCGCCGGAGATGCGCCGGGACGTAGCTGATTAGAGATAATAAAGGTTTATGCGCTTACTAAGTCAAAACTTTTTGGAAGGAGGATATTAGAATGGCAATTGATCGGTCTTCACTCGTAGCAGACAAGCACGAGATAGAAACGTTACAACGTTTGTACGCTAAAGCTACGGATACGATAGGTCTCGCTTCACCCGAAAAAATAGAGGAAGGGAGAGAGATTTATCATCGCATATATACGAAGGACGTTGAGATAAGCACTGCGAATACCGGGGCAGAGGTGGAATTGAACGCTGTGGGTCCTGATGCTTGGGTAGATGTTGTATACGGGGCGCTTAAGGATTACACAGGAACCCAGCATTTGATTGGAACTCAGCTCACCGAAGTAAATGGTGATCAAGGGAGCATGGAAAGCTATTTGAATGCCTGGCACAAGAATCCAGATGAGAGTGTTTATTATTTTCTTGGGACTTATATTTCACAGGTAAGGCGCTATGAAGAGGGATGGAAAATTCATCACATGGTTTTGAGGCGAGATACGAGTGGAATAGTTCAGATGCATTGATAAGTGTTTTCGGAGATTTTAAATGGCAGATCAAATTTTTTAACAGTGTAGTTGGCTTGAAATGAGTAAGTTTTTGGATCGCCGTTCAACGAGGCTGAGTCGTTCCCAGTATTCATTTCGGTAATCCCCCACTTTCTCTTGAGTAGGAACGGCACGTTTATCTAGACAAGGTCGACTGGTGGTCTGGGTGGCCCGTATTAGCCTGAGAAAAACTGCTTTAAGTAAGGGGAATCATCTCGGCTTCGAAGGCGGGCCTGTCAGCAGCCACTTTGACTCGGACTTCGCCATTAGAGCCGTTCATTAAAAGGTCTACAATTTCTGCGGCCATAACATGGGTTGGCATCATGTTGAATTCGGGCCGCTTATACTCTTCGGGCACGATTTGCGTGTCTGTTACACCCGGGCAAATCACATTTATGCGAACATCGGGTTTTTCGTTAGCGGCTGCGACAGCTCTTGCCATGCCAATTACCGCATATTTAGTTGCAGTATACATTGGATCAACAGGAACGACGCCAAGACCTGCTGTTGAGGCCGTAATGGTAATAGCCCCTCCTTGCTTTCCCATTTTTGGCAAAAAAGTTTTGAGTCCGTGAAAGACCCCGTCCAAATTTACGCCCACTATGCGCTTATATTGTTCTACCGAAAGTTCCTCAATGCCGAGAAAAGGAGCACCAGTAGGCACGCTCATGATCCCTGCATTAAGATGAACAAAGGTAGGAGTTCCCAATTGCTCTGCGCATGTTTGAGCTGCTTTTTCAACACTAGAGAGATCGGTCACATCGCAATAAATAAAGTGACCTGATAATTTTTCGGCAAGGTTTATGCCTAACCTTTCGTTTACGTCGCAGATGACCACCAGAAAACCTGCTCCAGAAAGTTGTTCGGCTACACTGGCTCCAATGCCGGTTGATCCTCCTGTAATCAATGCAATTTTCTTTTCCATAATCATCTCTTCCTCTTGGAGTTGAATGCTAGTTTTTCTTTTTCTTAGAGATTTATTTCTGCCGCAGCTTTTGGGTTGCTGGGAACCTGATCTCACGCCAAACTAAATTATTAAAATCTTCTACGTTAGATACTGGCTCCTCAAAAAAATAATTAAACCGCGTTCAAAATAAGATCGCTTGCTCGCCAGCCAACTGCCATCGCTGGTCCATTAGTATTTCCAGAAATCAGCGAGGGCATTACGGAGCAATCTGCAACACGCAGTCCGGTTACCCCTCGAACCTGAAGACTATTATCAACGACACTCTTGGGATCTCTACCCATGCGGCATGTCCCCGTTGCATGCAGGCCACTGGTTGAGAGTCGAGTCACCGCATCTAATATTTCAGAATCGCTTTCAATGTGATCTCCTGGAACCAGCTCTTCTCCAAAATATTCGGCAATAGCTGGTTGCTTAACAAAGCGCCGCATTGTTCTGACCATTTCCACCATTGCCTTCTTATCATAATCTGTCTTTAACCAATTAGGAGTAATCAGAGGGGCTTTTTTTGGGTCTTTGCTTTGAATTCGGACCTCTCCTTCACTGGTAAGATTAAGCAACTGGCCGTATATCGTTATGCCTGGGACCGAGTCGGTGTGGCTCAGTTGTACCGGGAAATTGTCACTCGATCTGGATCGAGCGTAACTGAATGCCCCGAGATACAGTTGTGTGTCTGGCCTGTTTGCGCCGGGCATGGATCGTACAAAGGCTCCGATTTCGAAAGGACCGGTTGCCATAGGACCTTTTCTTGAGAAATAATATTGGAGAATGCTTTTCACCAAGCCAATGCCTCTAAAGTGATGATTGATCCCTCGCGTTTTTTCCAATTTATGGGGCATTGAAAATCCGAGGTGCTCTCGCAATTTTTTCCCCACATCGGGGCTCTCGTTTACAATCTCGATTTTCAGAGATTCGAGAAGATCTTTCTGGCCAATACCCGAGAGTTGAAGGATTTTTGGTGATAGCAGAGCACCAGCGCTAAGAATTATTTCTTCTTTGCATCTAAAGAGCTTGTCTTTATTGTCTTTAACACACTCTATTCCGAATGCTCTTTTATCTTTAAAGACTACTTTATTTACGTGAACGCCAGTTATCACTGTTAAGTTGGATCTTTTCATAGCGGGATGCAGAAAAACTCTTGCTGCGCTCATTCGACGACCGTTTTTTATTGTATGGTTGTAGTAGCCAATACCTTCTAAGCTTGGATGATTTAGATCCTCTCTCGCCTCGAGACCGAATTCTTCTCCAGCCTTGATCATCTTTTCGGCTAATGGGTATCGAAACTTTCCCGAAGATATTGGTAA
>CAJYCI010000029.1 GCA_913428515.1 uncultured Gammaproteobacteria bacterium
CTAAAAATTCGGGAGGATTGGTGTTTGTAAATGCACCGCCCGAAAAGGAAGATAATCATAGCTTCGTGAAAATAGCCGGTGCGCTCAAAAATTCAGGGATCCCGTGTCCTTTAGTACAAGCTTTTAACTTTGATTCCGGTTATTTGGCAGTTTCAGATCTTGGCGATCGATTGTTGTTGGATGAGATTGAAAAAAACTCAAACATTGGCGGGAGTTTGTATAGGCTGGCTATTAATGAATTACTTGAACTGCAAGACGTCTCCTGCGACATTCCTTTTTTTACAGAGCAAAAGCTAATGGAAGAAATGAGCCTTTTCGATGAGTGGTTTTTAAAAAAACATTTGTCCATTAAACCAGCAATAGATGTTCAGAGGTTTTTTAAAGAGACCTACTCCTTTTTGGCAAAACAAGCCCTTGATCAACCGCAGGTTTTCGTTCACCGAGATTATCATTCCAAGAATTTAATGCTCTCCGATAGTTGTTCTCTAGCAATGATCGATTTTCAAGATGCGGTGATTGGCCCAATTACCTATGATCTTGTTTCTTTGCTGAAAGACTGTTATGTCGATATGAGCCCCGCTTTAGTATATTCCGAAGCAGATTTTTTCCATAGATCATTAGTAAAAAAAGGAATACTTGAAAGGGATTTCCCGTTCGAGAAAAAATTTGACTTTATGGGTATCCAAAGACATTTAAAATGCGCAGGTATATTTGCTCGTCTGAACTTGAGAGATGGGAAACCTAAATATCTTTCATATATCCCCAGGGTATTAAATTACTTGAAGTCGTCAGTAGAAAAATATCCCGAGTTTGATAAATTTAATGAATTTTTAATTGAACAGGTTATGCCCCTGTCTGAGACTTTCAAAACGACCAAATAGGAATTACATGAAAGCAATGATTTTGGCCGCTGGTTTAGGAAAAAGACTTAGGCCATTAACACTAAAGATTCCTAAGGCACTGATAGAAATTAATCAAAAAGCTCTAGTTCTCTACCACATAGAAAAACTCGTATCGATTGGCATAAAGGAAGTGGTAATTAATCTTCACTATCATGGCGATCTGATAAAAAACCTTTTGGGGGATGGAACGTCTTTAGGCATACAAATCCTTTACTCGGAGGAGTCTGAGGTGCTTGAGACGGGAGGTGGAATAAAAAAGGCTTTGCCCTGCCTTGGAGACGACCCTTTTATTTGTGTAAATGCTGATGTCTTCACAGATTTTGAATTTGAGGATTTAGAGCGAGGGCTAGATGATAATTCACTAGGCAAGTTAATATTAGTTGAAAATCCAGCGCATAATCCTGCGGGGGACTTCTCTCTTGATTGTGAAGGTAAACTGCTGGCTCCAGACTCGGCCGGACCCGTAAATCTCACTTTCTCAGGAATTTCTGTCTTGTCCCCTCAATTATTTCAGCAATTTCCAGATTCAAAATTTCGTTTATCTGATGTGTTCCTCAGTGCAATTCCTATGGGGTTATTGACCGGGTTGAAGTATGATGGTCCCTGGTACGATGTAGGAACCCCAGAGCGGCTCAGTAGGTTGCAGCAAGAGTTTGGCAATCTGAATGGCAAGAAAAATTAGAATCACATGAAAAACTTTCAAAAGGATTCGTGCTTCCCCAATGGCTAAAAAACTGGCTCCATCAATACTCTCAGCGGATTTTGCTCGACTAGGAGAAGAAGTCTCTGAGGTAATAAATGCCGGTGCAGACATAATTCATTTTGATGTTATGGATAATCATTATGTGCCTGTCCTAACCTTCGGACCCAAGATCTGCTCTGATCTCAGAGCTTACGGGGTTTCGGCTCCGATAGACGTGCATTTGATGGCGAAACCCGTTGATGACCTTATAAAAGCTTTTGGAGATGCGGGAGCAGATTATATAACCTTTCATCCAGAAGCATCGGAACATATTGATCGGTCTTTGAGGCTAATAGAGCAAGTTGGTTGCAAAGCCGGACTGGTTTTCAACCCCGCTACACCTCTCGATTACCTAGAATATGTCGTCGACCAGATTGATATGATTCTTATTATGTCTGTTAATCCTGGTTATGGGGGACAGAAATTTATCTCAACTACCTACAAGAAAATTAGGGATGCTAAAGAGCGTATATCTAAGTCAGGGGCTGAAATCCTCGTCGAGGTAGATGGAGGGATAAATCTGACTAATATCTCAGAAATTTCATTAGCGGGAGCTGATATATTCGTTGCAGGTTCGGCGATTTTCGATAGTGGAAACTATGCTGAGGCTATTGCGAAATTGAAAAATGAAATTGCGTAGAAAAAGAAGAGATACACTTCTCTTTCGATAATCAAAAGAACATTCAGCCAAATGATATTTGCCCAAAAAACCGGATTAGGTGAAATATGGACATAAAAGAGTTTCGTCAATTGGGGGAAGAGGGCTTTAGTAATGTTCCAATCACGAGAGAGATAATTGCAGACCTTGATACGCCCTTAACTTGTTATATTAAGTTAGCACGGGGTCCCTACAGTTATCTGTTAGAGTCTGCAGCGCAAGGTGGAGAAAAATGGTCTCGGTACTCTATCGTAGGCCTGCCGGCGACTAAAATCATCAAAATATCTGCGCACATAGTAAGCACCTGGGTGTCAGGGGAAATAGTTGACTCTTTCAGTCATCCAGATCCCCTCAAATATATCGAAGAGTTACTCGAGAACATAAATTATCCTAATGTTGAAGGCATGCCCATTTATACCGGTGGACTTGTCGGATATTTCGGCTACGACACTGTCCGCTACGTAGAGAACAGTTTAGAAGAAAGCGCACCAAGAGACGTCCTCGAACTTCCGGATATACAATTAATGTACTCAAATGAATTGGTTGTATTTGACAACGTAAAGGGAAGAATGCATTTGGTAACCCACGCTGATCCTCTTGAGGAGGGTAGCTTTGAACAAGCTCAGCTGCGTTTGGACAAGATGTCGATAGCAATGGCCGCAGAAGTGCCAATTTCTTTGAAGGCCCCCGTAGAGGGTCCTGAAATAAGCGAAGATGATTTTCTATCCTCGTATGGCAAGAAAAACTTTGTTGCTGACATAAAGCGTATTAAAGACTACATCCTAGACGGCGACGTAATGCAGGTGGTTTTGTCGCAAAGGATGTCAGTTCCTTTCGAAAGTGACCCTTTAAACTTTTATAGAGCTTTACGCACGCTAAACCCATCCCCTTATATGTATTTTCTAGACTTAGATGACCTGCAAATAGTAAGTTCATCGCCTGAGATTTTAGCTAAGCTTGAAAATTCTTTAGTGACCGTTAGGCCCCTTGCTGGAACGCGAAGAAGAGGAATAACTGAATCTGAAGATTTGGAGTTGGAAGAAGAGTTATTAAACGACGAAAAAGAAGTTGCTGAACACTTGATGTTAATTGATTTGGGCAGAAACGATATAGGGAAAGTCTGCAGCCCAGGAAGTGTAGTTCTAAGCGAGAAAATGGTGGTAGAGAGATATGCTCACGTAATGCATATAGCCTCAAATGTGCAAGGGCACTTAAAAGAAAATTTGAGAGCGATAGATTTATTGAGAGCTACCCTCCCCGTAGGAACTTTGAGTGGAGCACCAAAAGTCAGAGCAATGCAGATCATAGATGAATTAGAGCCTGAGAAAAGAGGTGTTTTCGGGGGCGCTGTGGGTTACCTTTCTTGGAATGGCAACATGGATACAGCTATCGCAATAAGAACCGGAATAATTAAAGATCAAGTTTTATATGTTCAAGCCGGTGCAGGAGTTGTAGCTGATTCGAATGCCGAAAGTGAGTGGCAAGAAACTATAAATAAGGCGCGGTCAATCTTTCAAGCAGCATCATTCGCTGAGACCGGCTTGGATATTTTTGATGAGTCATCTTTGCGCTCTGGAAGAATTAGATAGTGTTAATATTATTCGAGCGCGTTCTGCGCGAAGGGATTAGCTAAGACATGATTCTCATGATTGATAATTATGACTCTTTTACTTTTAACATTGTTCAGTATTTAAATGAACTCGGTGAGAAGGTCGAGGTTCTGAGGAACGACCAAGTGACGCTTCCCGAAGTAGAGCAATTGAATCCGAGAGCTATTGTAATATCTCCTGGACCCTGTACCCCCGATAAAGCTGGAATTTCGCTCTCAATAATCCCTTTTTTTGAAAAGAAAGTTCCAATATTGGGTGTGTGTTTGGGTCATCAATGCATTGGACAGGCTTACGGAGGAAAAATAGTCAAGGCAAAAAGGGTTATGCATGGAAAGATATCAGCTATCTACCACGGCGGGAACGGGCTTTTTTCTGAGATGGCCAGCCCATTTATGGCTACCCGTTATCATTCCCTTGTTGTAGAGCGGGGCTGTCTTCCGAGTTGCTTGGAAGTGAACGCTTGGACCGTCCAGGCAGATGGCGAGACTGAAGAAATAATGGGGTTTCGACACAAAGAACACAAAGTCTTTGGAGTACAATTTCATCCCGAGTCAATAATGACCGAGCATGGCCATTTGTTGCTTAAAAATTTCTTGCAGGAACTTGAGAGATAAAAATGAACATTCAAGACGCCATTGGAGAACTTACCGAGGGTAAAAATCTTCGCGTTGATCAGATGGAGAAAATCACTCATGAGATTATGTTGGGAAAAACATCAGAAGCGGCGATAGGTGGATTTTTAGTCGCTCTAAAGATGAAGGGAGAAACGATTGACGAAATCGTTGGTGCCGCAGAAACAATGGCAAAATTAGTAGAGCCGGTAAATACTGACACTCGGTGCTTGGTTGATATATGTGGAACTGGAGGGAGCGGTTTAAACAAATTCAATGTTTCGACCGCGAGTGCTTTTGTGGCCTCCGCGGCAGGCACGAAAATAGCTAAGCATGGAAATCGCTCAGCTTCCAGTAATAGTGGGAGTGCCGATGTTTTGGAGACTGCTGGTGCCAACATCATGCTCTCTCCCGATCAGGTCTCATCGTGTATCGATAAATTAGGGATCGGTTTTATGTTTGCAGTGAATCATCACTCGGCAATGCGAAATGTTAGCACCCCAAGAAAACAGCTCAAAATACGGACTATTTTTAACGTATTAGGTCCATTAACCAATCCGGCAAGGGTAAAGAGGCAGTTGCTCGGTGTTTACGACGATAAATTGGTCCTTCCAATAGCAGAGGTTTTAAGTAGGCTGGGAAGCGAACACGCAATGGTTGTGTGCTCGGAAGATGGCCTTGATGAGATAAGCGTTTATGCAAAAACTCACGTCGCCGAGGTAAGAAAGGGCTCGATCGAAGAATATTGGCTTGAACCGGGAAGTTTGGGCTTGAAAGGCTTTAACTTCCAAAATTTAAAAGTTGAAAATAGCCAGCAGAGTCTTGAGTTGATCAAAAGAGTTTACAGAAATGAATCAGAAGAAGGAAAGAACATGGTCCTAATAAACTCTGGCGCGGCTATATATCTCTCAGGAATGGCTGATTCACTTGCTAATGGGGTCGGGTTAGCAAGAGATGTGATCGAAAGTGGCGCGGCTGCGGTTAAACTTCGCGAGTTCTGCGAGTTTACCCAGCAGTTCGATAGTCAGGTATAGCAAATTTGACTATGAAAACTGAAGGCATTTTACAAACTATAGTTTCTAGTAAAAAAAGAGGGATTGCTGAGCAAAAGTCAAAGATGTCGCTGAGAACGTTAGAGGATCTCGCCAGAAACTACTCAGAGTTGCCAAGGAAATTCTTTAGAGGTCTAAAAGACAGTTACCAAAAAAAAAGCCCGGCGATCATTGCGGAAATAAAACAAGCGTCTCCGTCTAAAGGCATAATAAAAGAAAATTTTGATCCTCAAGCCATTGCGAAGAGCTACGAAAAAGCAGGTGCTACCTGCATATCTGTGTTGACAGAGACAGAGTTTTTTCTCGGGTCTCCAAGTTTTATCAAGTCAGCGAAAGCCGTTTGCTCCTTACCTGTATTGCGCAAGGATTTTATCGTAGATGATTATCAAATATTCGAGTCCAAGCTCATTGGGTCCGATTGTATTTTGCTGATTGCAGCGATCTTGGACATCTCTGATCTTCATCGCTTATATAAATTGGCAATTTCTCTCGACTTAGATGTTCTTGTTGAGGTCCATAACTCCGAAGAATTGGACAAGGTTTTGACTCTTGCGCCTAGCATGATTGGAATAAATAATAGAAATCTGAATACTTTTGAAGTGAACCTAGATGTGACGATTGACTTAGTTGAAAAAATTCCATCGGACGTTCTGTTGGTGACTGAAAGCGGTATAAAAACAAGAGTTCATATAGAGAGAATGTTGAGTCACGGTGTTTATGGCTTTCTAATCGGAGAGGCTCTGATGGCAAATTCTGATCCGGGCTTAGCCCTCTCTCGATTAACCTCTTTTTAGGTTAAAGCAATTGATTGCTTGGGACGAAAAAGAGAAGATTCGCCATTTCTAATGGGGCTTAATGTGAATGCGATTAACGAAGTCCTTGAGCAATGAAATTTCAGCGTTTATAAACAGATTGAGCTTCAAGTAAATTAAGAAAACTAATTGACCGTTTGAATCTTCCTAGGAGTTTTAAAGAGTCGACCTTTGAAATAGGAGCGAATCTGTGGAGAGGCCCGGAATTACCGATGGACTGAGACACATTGCACTTTTTGTAGAGAATTTCGTCGAATGCGAGCATTTTTATGTAGACTTGTTGGGAATGAAAGTCGAGTGGCGCCCAGACGAAGATAATGTTTATCTAACAAACGGCAACGATAATTTGGCACTACACAAAGTTGAAAAACTGGATGGGTTTGGAAGACTGGATCACATTGGGTTTTTTATTAATCAAAAAGCAAAAGTTGATGAATGGTTTCAATTCCTGTCCGAGAAGGGAGTAGAAATGCTTACCGATCCGCGAGATCATCGAGATGGCGCGAGAAGCTTCTATTGTTCAGATCCATCGGGCACAAAGATCCAACTGATTTACCATGAACCAATTGCAAAAAAGGAAATTACACCCAGTAGGTAGTTTTAGTCATTACTTTGCTTAGCAAAGTCATTAGAGTTTTGGTGCTCCGAGGAAGCTCTTCTCCTCCTCTCTCAATTGCTGAGTCTTTATGGTTCTCTTCGTCTAGTCGCATCTGTTCTAAGATTGCTTTGGATTTCTTGTCGTCAATAGGCAGAGAGGAAATATGCTCGTTTAAATGAGCCATTACTTGCCTCTCGGTCTCCGCTGTGAATCCTAGGCTATATTTGTCCGTTTTCGCTCCAACAATAAGGCCGGCGAAAAAACTCGTCGCATAAAAAAAAGGATTTAAGATGCTGGGCTTCGCATTCAATTCTGCTAGGCGTTCCTCGCACCATCCAAGATGTTTGGTTTCCTCTGACGCTGCTTCTTCCATGAATTCTTTAGTTTTTTCGTTTTGTGACGAAAATTTCTGACCGCGATAAAGAGCTTGGGCACATATTTCGCCGCAATGGTTGACCCTCAGGAGCCTTCCAGACTCTGCTCGTGCCTTTTGATCAAGCTTGTCATCTTGAAAATCCTTGCCTGGTGTCTCCGCACGGAAGTTTGCTTTTCCAGCCAGTGTGTTGATGGCTTTATCAAATTCGATAAAAAATTTGTCCGCTAGTGAAAAATCTCGCAATTTCAGCTCCTCTTATTAGCTGCGTTCCTGTTTCTCCCTACTGATCTGAATTCCGACATCCGAGGTGTGTTTTAGTGCGTTTGGCTTGGTAAGACGAACATTAACTTTTTTTGCCCCAAATTTCTTGATAATCGATTGTGCTATCTCTTCTACAAGTTTCTCAATCAGTTTGAATCTAGTTTCTTTGACTAGTTCAACGGTGTGGTTGCAAATCGCATCGTAGTCTAGCGCATCTGATATTTCGTCCGAATTTTTGGCTTTCCCGGAGAAAAATATATCTAGAGAGATCACGATTAGCTGTGGGTATTTTCTTTCGTGGGGTAAAACCCCGACTGTGGTTCTTATACGGAGGTTTTGAATAAATATCTTGTCCATTTTCCAGTTCTTAATTTGCTAACGGCCAGCGTGCTTTGACTTGAATTGTAAGGTCTTCCTGATAGCCAGAGCAAAGGCGTTTGTAACCGGCAAAAGCTATCATCGCTCCATTATCGGTGCATAGGTCCAAAGGAGGATAATGGATTTTAACGTTTTTGTCCTGAGCGATTTTTTCTAAACTCGCTCGTAACGCTAGATTCGCGCTGACCCCCCCAGCAACTACGAGGCAGTTCATTCCGGTGTTTTCCAGCGCTCGTTCACATTTAATTCGAATCGTCTCGAGAGCGGCTGCCTGAAAGCTTGCGGCTAAATCCGCTTTATCTTCCGAAGTTATATTGGCTCGGGAATTGATTTCATTTGCTACTGCAGTTTTTAACCCACTAAAACTGAAGTTGAGGCCTGGCTTTTTGGTCATTGGCCGAGGAAAAGCAAAACGTTTTGGGTCCCCTTGTGCCGCAAGTTTTTCGATAACTGGCCCTCCTGGATAATTCAGCCCCAGCATTTTTGCAACTTTATCAAAAGCTTCTCCGGCTGCGTCATCCTGGGACTCTCCTAACAATTGATATTCATGTTTCTCGTAGCAGGCTATAAGTTGCGAGTGTCCTCCAGAGACTAGGAGAGCAATGAATGGATAAATAGGAGGGTCTTCCGTCAAAAGGGTAGCAAGCAAATGACCTTCCATGTGATGAACACCTATAGCAGGAACTCCCCATGCAAGCGCTAGTGACTTTGCGACTGAGGCCCCTACTAAGAGCGCGCCAACCAAGCCTGGCCCCGCTGTGTAGGCGATCCCGCTGATGTCTTGTTTCCCTAATTGGCGTTCTTCGAATATCGACTTTATCAAAGGTAGGGTTTTTCTGATGTGATCTCTGGAAGCTAGTTCCGGTATAACGCCTCCATATTTTCGGTGGAGATCAATCTGACTATATAATTTGTTTTCTATAATTCCTTCTTTTTCGCAAAATATAGCAACTCCTGTTTCGTCACAGGACGTTTCAATACCTAAAATTTTCATAATCGTTTATCTATTAGTTCCAGCGGTCAGATTCGAATACAAAACCCGTAATTTTGCAAATTAAACATAATCTCGATATCATACGCGCCCTTAATTCCAGTTAACGGAAGTTTTTATGCCTTATGTAAAGGTGAAAGAAAATGAACCCTTTGATGTAGCTTTACGCAGGTTCAAACGTTCTTGTGAGAAGGCCGGTGTCCTGGCCGAGGTCCGAAAAAGAGAATTTTACGAGAAACCAACCTCTGTTAGGAAGAGAAGGGCGGCTGCAGCAGTGAAAAGATATGCCAAAAAGGTGCAGAGAGAGTCTCGAAAAATGGAAAAACTCTTTTAAATTCAAGGTGTTAACTTCTATTTATAATCGTTTGCGTGGGGACACAAACCTAGCTTTGAAACAGAGAAAAAAAGAGCGTGTTGGTGCACTCAGATTGATTTTGGCTGAAATAAAAAGAGTCGAGATCGAGGAACGAGTAGAAGTAAGCGATGCAAGAGCTCTTCAGATATTAGACAAGATGACTAAACAAAGGAGGGATTCCTACGCCCAGTTCTTTGAAGCGGGCCGAAAGGACCTAGCTGATCAAGAGAAATTCGAAATTGACGTGATCTCTGAATATATGCCAAACCCCCTTACTGACGGCGAAATAGAGGAAATTGTTGTCGGTTCATTAGAAAAGCTAGAAGAGCCGTCTATGAAAGACATGGGTAAGGTCATGGCGGATATTCAAGCTGCAGTCCAGGGAAGAGCAAATATGAAAGATATAGCGAACTTAGTCAAAAAGAAACTTTCTTAGGCAGACTCTTGCGCTTATAAAATCAGAGTGAGATCCTAATCGAGCTTAAGGGTGAAAAACTTTCTGGGAGAGCTTGCCAATGATCCCACGTAATTTTATCGATGAATTGTTATCTCGTATAGACCTAGTAGATGTAATTGGGACAAGAATTGATTTAAAAAGGTCTGGCCAGAGATACTCCGCCTTATGTCCATTTCATGACGAACGAAGCCCCTCTTTTTCTGTCAATCAAGACAAGCAATTTTACCATTGCTTTGGGTGTAAAAGCAGCGGCAATGCTATCAAGTTTATTATGGAATTCGATGGGCTTGATTTCCCAGCCGCAGTTAAGAGTTTATCAGAATCTGTTGGCTTAAAGGTTCCAACAGAAGAAAATGCGGATACGAGCCAACAACAGAAGAAAAACAGACTATACAAAGTTTTAGAGGAGGCAAACCTATTTTATAAGAGCAGCCTAAAAGATCATCCTAAAAAACAAAAGGCAGTTTCCTACCTTAAAGGTAGGAGCGTAACAGGCGCAGTTGCGCGCGATTTTGGAATAGGGTACGCGCCGGTAGGTTGGAACAGCTTAGTTACACACCTAAAAAAAAAAGAGATTAGCCTAGATGAAGGAATAGAAGCGGGATTGATCGCTCGCAAAGATAATGGAAGTGGGTTTTATGACAGATTTAGAGACAGGGTAACCTTTCCAATTGTAGATTTAAGAGGAAGAGTAATAGGATTCGGTGGAAGAGTTCTAGATGATGAGGCTAAACCAAAGTATTTAAATTCTCCGGAGAGTCTGGTGTTCCAGAAAAGCCGGGAAATCTATGGGTTATACGAAGCGCGTAAACATTCTCGGAGATTAGAGATAATAATGGTGGTAGAGGGCTACATGGACGTAGTAGCTCTCTCCCAAAACGAGATAGATTTTAGTGTCGCTACGCTTGGAACGGCCGTAAATTCTCAGCAGATTAAGACTATTTTTCGAACTGCTCCCAGCATTGTATTTTGTTTTGATGGAGATTTAGCAGGTAGGAATGCAGCTAGCAAAGCGCTTTTGGCATCTTTGCCAGTTATGGAAGACGGGCTAAGCGCGAAATTCATGTTTCTTCCGGAGGGAGAGGATCCCGATTCTTTAATTCGAAAAGAGGGCAAGGAAAAAATGCTAAGTAGAATTCAGGATAGCAAGACCCTGGCTGAATTTTTCTTCGATGAGATAGAGATGAAGGGTTCCACTAGAACACCCGAGGGGATGGCAGCGGCTGCGAAAAGAGCTGCTCCTCTATTTAATCTTCTTCCAAACGGTGTTTTAAAAGAAATTTTGATAAACACTCTCGCGGAGAAAACTGGGGTCGATTCAGGCAAGCTCCAAAATCGCTTGGGAATCAAATCTGCCTCTGTCAATTACGGGGGGCAGAGCTATGCTTCAGCCTCAAAAAAAAGCTCCCAATCTTACTTACTATCGAAAGATAGGGTGAGGCCGCTGATGGAACAAGCAATTGAGGTCCTAATGGCTAATCCCGAGCTTGGTGCCAATATTGAGCGAGGCGTTTTAGATGAACTTTCACGGGATCCTGAAACAGAGCTTGTCTATAATTTATTGGTTTGGACTAGGGATGCTGAGAATGTCGATCAAGATAGAGTATTGAGATATTGCCGCGAGAAATTAAATTACCAAGTCCCACAGAGCTCGATTCCTAGAGAAGCAGTTTTGAGCATAGGAGAGCTCTCAAAGGAGCTTGAGGATATTCTAAAAAAAATATTAATTACTATAGAAGGCGTTCGACGGTCCGAGTTGCTTTCAAATTTAGCTAAAAAATCTCTACAGGACCTGACAGACGACGAAAAGAAAATCCTCTCAAATCCCTATAAAAAACCTATCCAATGAGAAAAGAGTGTTTTTCTAGGTAAATCTCATGGATGAATTTCTAAATACGGTTTGTTTTCGGAAAGAAATTAGTGGAATCGGCGTTGTCAGAGAGCTATAATTTTCGGCCGTTTTCCCGAATATATTCAAGGATTTGATATGTCTAGCGGTTTAGCCCAGCAACAGTCGCGATTGAAAGAGTTAATTGGGCGCGGACGTGAGCAAGGTTATTTAACTTATGGAGAAGTTAATGATCATCTTCCTGACGAGATCACGGACCCTGAGCAGATAGAAGATATCATTGGTATGATAAATGATATGGGTATAACCGTTCACGAGACCGCCCCTGACAATGACGAATTGCTTTCTGAAGCAGACTCGACTGATGAATTGGCGGCCGAAGAAGCGGCAGCGGTGCTCGTGGCTGTGGAAAATGAAGCAGGAAGAACTACTGATCCCGTTCGGATGTATATGCGGGAAATGGGAACAGTTGACCTGTTAACGCGAGAAGGTGAAATAGCCATTGCGAAGAGGATCGAAGAAGGTATTCGAGATGTCCAGCACGCTTTGGCGCAATTTCCCGGGCCAGTCGCATATTCCTTAAATGAATACGAGTTATCTTTAGAGGAAGAGAATTTAGCGGCTATTCTTTTGGGGTTTCTTGACCCAGCGGAGCACGTTGCTCCGGCAACTCAAGTAGTGCCTGGTGAGAAGAAAAAAAACGACAATAATAAGCTAAATGATAATAAGGAAGACGGAGAAAAAGAGGAAGAGGAAGAAGAGGAGGAGGAGGAGAAAGGAGCGGATCCCCTGTTAGCCAAGAACCGCATGGATTTTCTAGATAAACAATTTAAAAAAACTCAAAAAGCGATTAAGAAGTTCGGCCGCAGCTCCTCTCAAGCACAAATACATCTGCAGGTCCTTGGAGAAGCATTTCAGTTTTTCAAATTTGTTCCCAAGCATTATGAAGTTATGGTCTCTATGGCCCGAGGCGTGCATAGTCGAATAAGGCGCCAAGAGAAACTTATAATGAACACGTGCATACGCAGGGCTAAAATGCCAAGAATGAAGTTCATGGAGAGTTTTAACGGCAATGAGGGAGATCCAAACTGGATCGGAAAAGAGGTAAAGAGAGGTTTTGATGGTCTGAAAAAATATCACGATGAAATCCAGCGCGCCCAAAAAAGAATAAGACACGCCTCTGAAGAGATAGGTTTATCTGTTGCCGAGATAAAGGATATTAATCGCAGGATGTCGATAGGAGAGGCTAAGGCGCGAAGAGCAAAAAAAGATATGGTTGAAGCTAACCTTAGGCTCGTTATATCTATAGCTAAGAAATACACAAATCGGGGTTTGCAGTTTTTAGATCTGATTCAAGAAGGAAACATCGGATTAATGAAAGCTGTTGATAAGTTTGAATACCGGCGAGGATACAAGTTTTCAACCTATGCGACTTGGTGGATCCGGCAAGCAATAACACGTTCGATAGCTGATCAAGCCAGAACGATCCGTATTCCGGTTCATATGATTGAAACTATAAATAAGCTCTCCAGGATTAGCCGGCAAATGCTTCAAGAAATGGGCAGAGAGCCAACCCCTGAAGAGTTAGGGGAAAAGATGGAGATGCCCGAAGACAAGGTGCGTCGTGTCCTTAAAATCGCGAAAGAGCCCATTTCAATGGAAACTCCAATAGGGGACGACGAAGACTCCAACCTCGGTGATTTCCTGGATTCAGACTCTAATCTGGGAGAAGGGGCGTCGGTAGGTGCACCGGTGGAAACTGCTACCGATGAAGGGTTGCAGGAAGCGACTAGAGGCATTTTATCCGGTTTGACCGCAAGGGAAGCAAAAGTCTTGAGAATGCGGTTCGGGATTGATATGAATACTGACCATACCTTAGAGGAAGTTGGGAAACAGTTTGATGTTACCAGGGAACGTATTCGTCAGATTGAGGCAAAAGCGTTGAGAAAATTAAGGCATCCAGCGAGGTCAGATCATCTGAAGACTTTCCTTGATTAATTTTCTGAAGAAAAACTTGTCCGGCAAGGTCTGCACGCTTCAATTAGCGCAACGGTCGTCAGACCAGAGGAATACCTGCGATTTTCAATTGGTCTTACGAGCGTCTCAGCATTTTTTTCAAAAAATAGAATTTCTGGGCTAAAAAAAGAAGTTGGAGGTAAAAAAACTTGCGCTGGTGGGCCCGGGAGGACTCGAACCTCCGACCAATGGATTATGAGTCCACTGCTCTAACCAACTGAGCTACAGGCCCTACGTCACAGAGTTTACCAGATGCACTAAGCTTGGTAAAAAATAGTTTGAGCTTTAACCCCTATTTCGTAACGGTTCTATTTTCTGGACACTTTCTTTTTTTTTAATTATATTCTCGTCCACGTTAATTAAGTCACCTTTGGTGTTAAACAAACTATCTAAATATGGACTTGATCCAGCAAAGGACAGGTACCCCTCAGGCGTTTGATGTCTCTCTAAGCGAGGGTATTTCCTTTGTTAGTAACCCACGATTTATTGGAGATATATGAAAAATCTAGCCCTTTTTGAGCTTCGAAAGAAAGAAGGCGTTCCTATTTCAATGGTCACATGCTACGACGCTTGGTCGGCTAAGATACTAGATCAAACGAGCGTTGATTGCTTGCTGGTTGGCGACTCTTTAGCTGAGATAGTCCATGGTTTCGATTCTACAATTCACGCCACAGACGAAATGATGGCTCTGCACACTGCTGCCGTCGCTAGGTCCGCAAAGAAAAAATTCATAGTGGCTGATATGCCTTTTCTATCTTGCTCACGTGGAATCAGCCATGCAATGAAAACGGTAGAGAAACTAACGAGGGCAGGTGCAAATTCTGTAAAAATAGAGGGAGCTTCTCATAAGCTGCAAATTATCGAGCATATTGTTGCTTCGGGTATACCGGTTATGGGTCACTTGGGTTTGCAACCCCAGGCAATTCAGAATTTAGGTGGGAATAAGGTCCAAGGTAAAGAGAAAGCAGGAGCCGACCAGATTCTGGCTGAAGCTAAGGAGCTTGAGAGAGTTGGTTGTTTCTCAATAGTTTTAGAATGTATACCCAGAGAGTTAGGCGAATGTGTGACTCAAAACTTGAAGATCCCTACTATTGGTATAGGGGCTGGATCGAAGACAGATGGACAGGTTTTAGTGCTTCACGATTTGTTAGGCCTTGATGAAAACTTCTCTCCGAAGTTCCTAAGGAAATACGCTCACCTGCACAAGATCGTTTCTTCAGCGGTTGATAAGTATCACGCTGATGTTCGGTCACGCGAATTCCCGTCTTTAAACGAATGTTACTAATGGAAATTTTTAAATCCCCCGACGAACTGAAAAAGTTTCTCGCATTGGCCAGGGGCACCATAGGTTTTGTCCCTACAATGGGCGCGCTCCATGAGGGACATGCTTCTCTTTTTCAAAAAGCTAAAAAAGATTCAGACATTTGTATAACAAGTATTTATGTCAATCCCACTCAATTTGATGACCCTCAAGATTTGGATAGATATCCTAGCGCTGCCCAAAATGATCGAGAACTCATGCATGCTAATGGCGTTGATAGCGCTTTCTTCCCGACTTACCATCATTTGTATCCAGATGACTATACATATGAAATAGCTGAGAAGAGCTATAGTAGAGAGCTTTGTGGAAAAACTAGACAGGGCCATTTCACAGGCGTTCTGACTGTTCTTATGAAACTATTTTTGATGATCAGGCCAGATAAAGTTTTTTTGGGAGAGAAAGATTTTCAACAGCTTGAGCTCATAAAGGGAATGGTTAACGCTTTTCATATGGGCATTGAAATCGTCGAGTGTCCGACAATAAGGGAATCCGATGGTTTAGCGATGAGTTCAAGAAACAAGAATTTGACTCCAAGTCAAAGAC
>CAJYCI010000030.1 GCA_913428515.1 uncultured Gammaproteobacteria bacterium
TTTA
The DNA here is from genome assembly GCA_913428515.1 of uncultured Gammaproteobacteria bacterium. Classification (GTDB taxonomy): domain Bacteria; phylum Pseudomonadota; class Gammaproteobacteria; order Pseudomonadales; family Azotimanducaceae; genus UBA9659. The sequence continues at coordinate 5 of CAJYCI010000030.1, forward strand.
GCAAAAAGTGTTGGACAAACCGCTGTCCCTTGGTCAACCGAAGACTCTGCTACGCTAAGGTTTAATTCAGACGATGCAAACCAAGACACCATCCCTGACCAACAAGAGCTTTTGCTCACGGTTTTGATCGGGAAGCGAATTGATAGCGACTCTTCCATAACCTCTTTGCAATCCGTGGGGATTAATTTCACAAGGACCTTAAAGGCATTGCCAAATGACAACGCGTCGCTAGTGGCTGAGCAGTTTGCTTCTCATTACTCGCTTATTCGGCTAGAAGAGGCGTGGGACAGTAACATCAATAATTCTCGAGGGCTCCAAGACGTCCTTGTCGCAGTATTAGATACTGGAATAGCTCCTTTGACAGGTCCGCAGGCACATCCGGATTGGGCTGATGTAGACTCAGACGCCTCAGACTCAACTGGCAAATTACGTTATGGTTTTGATTTCGTTTCAGAAGCGGATATAGATGGAGACACTACCCCTGGAGTGGATTCTGATGCGACAGATATCGGGCCGGCAGATAGCACGTCATTCCATGGAACTCACGTCGCCGGGACCGTTGCAGCACCCACTAACAATGGAATTGGAGTGGCTGGCGTTGGAAGATCGGTATCTATCATGCCCCTCAGAGTTCTGGGAAATTGCGGCTGCGGATCCACCTTCGATATTCTTCAAGGGAATCTATATGCGGCGCAATTACCAAATAGCTCTAACACAATTCCGAACGAGCGAGCTGATATCATAAACATGAGTTTGGGTGGAGGAGGTTTCAGTCAAGTCGCGCAAGACGTTTATGCGGATGTTAGAGCCCAAGGGGTTATCATTATTGCTGCGGCGGGGAACGAATCTACGGATGAGCCAAGCTATCCAGCCTCGTATCAAGGAATAGTCTCAGTCTCGGCTGCCTCTCATGGACAGGGTGGCGCTCCTGCTGATGTGGTGCTCGCTCAATACTCTAATTTTGGCTCAACAGTTGATGTCTCTGCCCCGGGAGGACAGACTTTTGCAGATGCTAACGGAGATGGCATTAGTGACGGAGTACTTAGCACCGTGGGCCTCTCGCTAAATGCTTCAGGCTACGCTCAGTTCAACGGGACTTCAATGGCAGCACCCCACGTTGCGGGTGTAGCGGCTCTAATGGAATCAGTGCACCCCAATTTAACGCCTGACGAATTTGATGAGGCGCTAAATAACAGAACAATAGTGCTAGATGTTGGGTCAACAGGAAGAGACGACTCATTCGGAACGGGTCTTATTGACGCTTTTAGCGCCGTTCGTATCGCCGAGCAACTGGCCGGCATCTCTCCAACACCACAACCCAATGAGCCGCTCCCACAGCCAGCCGAGCCAATAGCAAACGCAGTGACTAGTCCTACTTCATTAAATTTTGGGTCTGGGCTTCTGAGTTTAAATTTCGAGGTAAGAAATTCTGGCGATCCAAACAGCCAAATAAATCAGGTAAACGTATCCTCAAATTCCGATGCTCTTCTTATAAGGGCTGCAGACATCCAAGCAAGTGGATTAGGGACCTACACGGCTACGATCGAACGCAGTCTTTTATCTGACGGTTCGAATCAGCTGGAAATAACGGTTAACACCGATGCGAATAATATTTCAGTACCAGTCAGCGCATTCAGGCTAGTTAGCGGCGGAAGCGGAAGCGTTGGAAACCTCCACGTAGTATTGCTCGATGCCTCAAGCCTGCGTCAGAAAAATTGCTCGCTCATAAATTCGAGTGGAGGGTTGTACTCTGTCGAGTTCGAAGAGGTCGAATCAGGAGATTATTTTGTTTTAGCAGGAACCGACGCTGACGGCGATGGCCTGATTTGCGGTCCCTTTGAGGCATGCGGTGCTTACGAGAGCCTGAGTAATATAAGTCAAATCACCGAAGAATCTGTAGAACTAACTGTGACTTACAGTCTCTTCGATCTGTTCCCCTCTGGTCAATTCCGTGGTTGTAATTAAAAAGCTCCTTACAGTTAATAAAGTCCATTATCTATTTTGATTTTTTAATGGCAGGCAAGACCATATTTTTTCAAACGATAGTAGTTGTATGGCCATGGCACTAGAAATCCTGCTATTAGCATCAAGGGAACTACCCACCAGACAAGAACGCCTCCGGCAAATACTAAATCAACAGTATTCATAGAAACCTCCATAGCAACCATAGAGATAAATGACATCCCAAAGGCGGTCTTCAATGCGTCGGGGAAAGTCATTTGGCGCAAAAGTATAAAGGTTTCTAGCAAGATAGAAGTAATCAAACCATTAATAATTGCGAGAGCCATCACTCCCATTATGGGAAAAGGAATCTCACTCAGTTGAAAAAACAATATAGTGCCAAAATCTCCAATAGAGCAACCCAACAAGCACCATAGTGTATTAATAGCCGACTTTTTCCACGTGCTCTTACAATCCCATGAGATAGTTTTATAGAGCAACTCAGCCATGTTTTCTCTTCATATCAGCACTTAAAATACATTTCGATAAACCTATAACCTTGCGACTTTTTTAAAATAAGACCCTGGGGTCTTGGAACGGGGTCTTCTGCACGTCCTACTGAGGCCGCTGACTCAATATTTTAACTCAGTGAACCTCAGAAATTCTAACCTTTATCCATCCTATGTTCCTCAGCATTGAGAGCGAAGAACTCAACATTATAATTGCAATAGAAATATCAACCAGCCTCCACATCGATGCTCCCACTAAAAATCGGCGAAGAAGGACGCCGAAATAACAAAGCGAAAAAAAGAATACACTCGCGACGCATGCACCGATGCCGTAATATGCCTCTTCCACCACGAAAAACTGAATTGAGATCGTCGCAATCAGTAACACAGCATCAATATAAACATGAGGGTTGCCAAAAGTCACAAAAAAGAGAGGTCCTAGGGGTGCGGCCAAAGCTTGTATGATCAAGCCCATAGTTTTCTCTCACGATGTAAGGACTTATAGCTGCTTTTAGCTTAAACATTGCCTAGGCGAATAACCAAGATGTCGCAAATGCTAACATCTCAGCTTTATATCCGCCGAAGGAATCCTCAAAACAGCATACCCCAGTGATGCCAAGCGATATCAAAGCAAAGTCCGCTAACGAACAACATAGAATTTTCAAAGACGTAACGTCTCATCAAGACATGATTTAGCAGAGCGGTGTTTTCAGCGTCAAACGCAATATCATTTAGACAACTCTTCGGCATCTCAAATAAACGAATAAACCAAGCTTTTCAGCTTTTAGATTTATCCCAGAGCCAACCGAAATAATTGAGCAGTGTCGCTCTTTTTCCTTCTACGCAATCTGCTGCTTCAGAGAAGCTTTTAGAACTTGTTTCTTTTAAGCTGGAATATTTAGCTCGATCGAGGTCATTCTCGACGCAGCGCTTTTTAGATCCTCTTCTATTGGTTTGCCTTGTTTGTATCTAACCTTTGCGAAAAATCCATCGACTCGGCTATGCTCGCACAACGAAGCTAAGTGTGTCTTAATAAGATCGTTGTTTTCGGATTCGATTTTTACAAAGACGTTTATTAACTTCCCTCGAAAGAGGATCTCTATTTCCTCGACTGAAACAAGGTTCCTCCACCAAAGGTTGGGTCGGTCAGTAACGCAAACTATCCGGCCCCTTGGATGCTCATAGTAACCTACCGGTATATAGTATTTTTTTCCTGTTTTTTTCCCCTTGACGCCGAGGACAAGAACCCTTTTGCTGATCAACGGATGAAATAGTGATCTTGAAATCGAAACTACTAAAAAATTCAGAACTGCCCACATTTTACTACCTATCGATTTGGCCAACGGATTTGTGTCAAATTATTAAAAAATACTCAAAATCAGGCCCCCTGAGTTTAACAGAACAACTAAGGTATTTAACTAGACGTGTTTAAGATAAGCATCTATCGGTCCAGTATCTTCTTAATAAATACTACCTCGTCTTCATTGAACGCACTCCCGTCTTTTCGAAAAATATCGTGAAACCAGATTTCTGGCTCGGGAATATCCTCGTAGTCTTCTATGAATACTTTTTCTTTTTTTAGCTTCTGCAATTGTTCGACGGATGACCAAGGAAAATGTGTCTGACTTTTTCCGGCGACTAAACCCCAATTATAACAACCTACCTTATTTTCCCTAAAAATCGGCAAGCTGAATTCGAAAGTAGTCCCCAGCTCCCGTGCCATATATTCAGTACAAATCAGGGGTCTCTGAAGACTTTTCAGTCTGACTATATTTTCAAGCAACTTGTCAGATTCATATTGATGGAAAGTAATAATGTCCGATTTTTCCTGGTTATATTTAATAATCTCGCTGCCTACTGAGCCGTCAAGGCAAGACGTTAGGGGTTGGGTTGGACGCACTTCCTGCGCCCAAGCCCAAGTATGTTTAAGAAGGGTCAAAGATTTTTCGCCAACAGGGAATTGTCCAGGCTCGTTGTATATGTCCCACATCAGGATCCTATCATCGTCCTTATATTCATCCATTACTTCCTGGACAAACATACGTAGTCTCTCAAGCTCATGTTTTTTGACTGTGTTGTCAAAAATCTCATGGACTATTAAAAGCCCTGGACTTTGTTTCCAACCAGAATTATGAACTCCTCTGACTGGTTTTGGTTGAATCCCTAATTTCGGATAAGCGCGATGACAATCATCAAAAAAAACTAAAATAGGCTTTATTTCGTGTGAGGCGGAAATATTTAAAACTATATTAAGATGATATTTCAAACTGTCTCGATCGTTCCAAAGGAGGTCATGAAGATAAATTCTGAGGCTGTTGAAACCTAGATCTCTTGCGATAGCAATCTCACGCTCTATCGTCTCTTCATCGAAAGTTTCTTCCTGGAACATTTCTAATTGGTTAATGGCGCTACTCGGGATAAAATTACATCCGACCAGCCAGGCCTGCTTCTCATACCAACTATTCGATTGATTAATATCCCAAGTCATAGATTGCATTCTCTTCTATATTAAATAGACATTTTAACCAACTTTATCTGCTAAAAACTGTTCTACCCTCTCACAAACATCTACCACTTCGACCATCTCCATTGCTCCAGGACTTTTTACCTTCTGTCCCCATTTAACTTCTTCCAGAGAAACACCATAGTATTTAGATAAAGTTTCGGGGTATTTGTTCACCGACAAATTTATTGAACAATAAGGACCGCTCCGTTCCGGATTGCTCATAGCATATAGCCCGATAACTGGCGTTCCCATTACTGTCGAGACATGGGCTGGACCTGAATCGGGCGAGATAACTAAATCCGACAGCTTAACGAGGGCAGCCATTTCTCGAATCGATGTCTTCCCTATCAAGTTAACGACTGTGTTTTGAAACCCCGCGTTATCTAGTTGCTCCGAATATCTCATCTCTATCGAGGAACGACCTCCAGAAATAATAACTTGGAATCCTCTGTTCTCAGATAAATACCTAATTATTTCGATATATCTTTCAATCGGCCAACTGCGATTATATTTATCGCCATACCTCTGACTACTGCAAGGACTTATTAAACATATCTTTCGATCTGAGAAAATATGTTCCTTTACTAATTCTTCTTCAGGCTGAAGTCGCAGCGGTTTCCATGAAGGCTTATCTTCGTTAATGTCAAGATGGGTAAGAAACCCAACCATTGCATCAGCAACATGCTGGTTACTCACTGCCTCAATATATTCATTACAAAACCAATTTTGCTTATCCCTTGCCCGGGCTTTGTCATACCCTATTTTTCTCTCAGCTCTTATCGCCAAACTGATAAAGTTGGCGGAAGCCGAGGCGTGAAGGTTAATTAAGACATCAAATATTTTTTTCTTTTTGTCAAAAAATATTTGTGAAAAGGATTTCACCAAATTCTCTTTGTCTACGATTATGAAGTCCACATTTGGGATATCTCTAAAAAGCTGATATTCGTTTTTGCTTATAACCCAGGACAGACTGGACTCCGGGAACTGACGTTGAAGAATCTGCACAACAGACAATGCGTGGCAACAATCGCCTAATGCTGATAGCCTTAAGACACATATATTTTTCATATCCTCAGCTTAAAAAAAAAATATAGGCTATGGCTACAAAAATTATTCGAAATAAGAATTCTCTTGTTCTTTTGAATGGAGACCTATCCAATATAAGTGACAGTATTTTCACTTACTTCGAAAAAAACCAAGAAATATCCTCAACCAGAAAAAAAGCCGGACGTGGAACCGTCACATTTTTTCGAAACGATCAGTTGAATTTGGTCCACAAAGCGTATCGAAGAGGAGGGCTAATTCGAAAACTTGTATCAAATTTTTATCTCTGGACGGGGTTGACGAGGACGAGGGCGTATATAGAATTTGTTGGTTTAAAGAGCATGCTTGACCTTGGATTGTCGGTTCCAAAACCGGTTGCCGCAAGAATTGTTCGGCAAGGCATTTTTTACAAAGCCGAACTCGTTACCCAAGAAATAGAAAACGCAACGACCTTCGGAAGAAACTTAGCCGTGAACAATCTTTCAATGGAATTGCTAGAGGGGTTAGGCCACACAATCAAATCCTTTCATCGTAAAGGTTTCATGCATCCAGATCTCAACGTTGAGAATATTCTGATTGACAGCTCAAATAAGATTTTTTTTCTGGATTTCGACCAGGCTAGACCGTTAAAACCAAAAAAAATACAAGATAGTAGCGATATAGAGAGGTTTAAACGCTCAATCGAAAAGTTTTGCTTGAAAAGCGGACGGGATTTTCCGAAAGTTGAATGGGAAACAATCCTAAAATCTTACGACAACAAAGCACATTAAGAGACTCTGTTGTTTTCCGCTCTTTTATCTAAGCTTCTTTCTTCTAGCTTTGGATCTTTGACCAAGATTTACCTAGTCAGCTTTTAATTAGCGCAAAATCAGGGTTAATTTCAAACGCAGCAACAAAGTCATACGCTTTACTTGATTCGGCGTCTTCCCCAGCCTGCCACCCATGCCATCCGTACTTAACGGCACCATTGGGCCTCAAAAGAGGCTTGCCCTCTATTTGATCAAGTTCGAAATAGGGTCCATGCTCATCGCCTCGCTTCATTACGTCTAACTTGATTATTTTACCTTGTTCAGTTGCTTGAAACATTCCTCCCCGCCCAGTACCTGAATTGATGACCCAATGAACCTCTGCAAAAGCAGGCATTTCCTCGGTAGGCGAACCAGCATGGTTATGAGGTGAGAGGTTTACTCCCTTTCCGCAGCTCCAAAAATTAACATATACAATTTCGCAACCATTTCGATCTAGCAGATGAAAGCCGTCCATCATATGGCAGGCTTTGCCATTGAAGAAATCGGTATATGGGCTAAACTTTTCCTCAAACGATCTCCATTTCAGGGCTTGAGAATTAGGCCCCGAAAAATTTAGCTGTTTCATCTCAGTTAAATTATCAAATGCCTCGTCACTTTCTAAAAGCACTGCAATTAGGGCACCCTCCTCGCCGGCAGAAATCATTTTTTCTCTCAAATGGGTATTTCTGATCGCGAAAGGTTCCGCGAAACAACCTAAAGAAGGGGTTTCCAATTTTCCAGCAATAACCTTGATATAGGTCTTTGCCTCAGCCAAAACGATCGAAGCTTGTGATCCCAAACAAACGAAATTAAGCTTCATTCCTGAGAATTCCCAAGATTCAGATATCTGACATTCTTCACGGCCATCAAGATCGAAAACTAGGTCTAGACCGCCTTTTTTCTGGTTAACCGTGCTAAAAACATTATTATCGTTTGCTTTCAAATCCAAAATAAAAACCTTGTGTTTTGTTTTTAAAATTTAAAAGAAGAAACAACAAATAGTCAAATTATAGATAGAGAAAAACGCTAATTATCTTATAAATGAAGTTTGGCCATCTCATTGCAAGCTCCCAATTTAAATCTCTTAAGATCTGGACGGTAAAATTTTAATCGTTTTAAGAGCCTTTAATTAAATAAAAATTTCTAACCTAGAGCAATTGCGAGAGTTGTATGGAGAACCAGATCCAGCAAAGGCAGAAAAAAATTGTCGACGCTCATCAAAAAAGCAATCGACTTTATAACAAAATCTCCTTTTATTGTTTTGTCTACAGCTTGCAGGAAGGGGCTCATCACTTGCTCCCCAAAGGGAGATGCGCTCGGATTCGTTTATGTGCAGGGTCAAAAAAAATTGTTCATACCCGACAGACCAGGCAACAAACTAATTGATGGACACAAAAATATTATTGAAAATCCAAATATTGGATTGATTTTCTTCATGCCCAACATAAGAGAAACACTAAGAATCAACGGGAAAGCTGCGCTACGAAATGACCCCGAGTTGCTTAATAGGCTCGAAGCGCGCAGAAAACCAGGCTCTTTAGTTACAAAGGTTACTGTGGAGGAAAGCTTCTTTCATTGTAGGAAGGCTCTTATTCGCTCAAACCTCTGGAACCCAGATTCCTGGCAGGAACCAGAAAAGATCTCATTTGGGGAAATGCTTGTCGGGACCTCCGATAATAAAACGAAAGGTTTAATAAAAAGAGCAAGAGCAAAGCTCATTGATATCGCGATAGAAAACGATTACAAGAAAAATCTGTAAAACTAATCCGCAAGGACCAAACATCTGTCTATGACAATGTTTGCCTAACCTAATCTCTATTGATCTGAGCTCCGCACAAAAACCCCATCATTTTTAAAACGGAAAATAATTGGCTCTCCTGTACCGATTTCCAATTTCACGATTTCTTCTGGCGAGAGCTTTTCTATATGCATCACAAGGGCTCTAAGAGAATTGCCGTGAGCACAAACGATGACATGTCTGTTCTGAAAAAGGTGTGGCTCAATGTCATTCGTGAAAAACGGTATTACACGTTCTGCGGTGTCTTTTAGACTTTCACCACCGGGCGGAGGAACATCAAAAGACCGTCTCCAAATCTTTACCTGTTTCTCACCCCATTTTTCTCTAGATTCGTCTTTATTAAGCCCAGCCAGATCACCGTAATTTCTCTCGTTCAAGGCAGCATCTTCTATAGTCTTCAGCCCAACTTGATCAAGTTCTTTTAAGATGACCTCACCTGTCTTCTGGGCTCTAATAAGTTTAGACGTAAAGTGCATATCAAAATGAACCCCAAGGCGACTTATCTTTTCAGCTGCTCTGATTGCCTCTTCCTCTCCCTGTTTCGTAAGAGGGGGGTTTTTCCAACCCGTAAATAAATTTTTTTGATTCCATTCGCTTTGCCCGTGCCTTACAAGCACCAGGTAAGGCACCTCATTGCTAATCATATTTTTCCCTTTTTTATTTGTAAGATACTAGAATTTCGAGGCCATAACCCGCCTCTAGGATACGTCGACTTCCGCCAAGGTGCGGAAGATCAATCACTGCAACAAATAAAATATTCGATCTTTCTATGTCGAAGTGTTTCGTCAAGAGATCGCAACATGCTAAAGCGGTCCCTCCAGTAGCAACTAAATCGTCGACGATTAGGATTTTATCATTTCGACTTATTTGGCTATTTTTTTGGAGCTCGATCGAAGTGCTGCCATATTCGAGGTCAAAGTGTCTTGAGTAACTTTCGTGCGGCAATTTTCCTGGCTTTCTGGCCAACACAAAGGGGATTGAAAGATCCAGAGCCACTGGTGAAGAAAAAATAAAACCTCTACTTTCAATGCCCACTAGCAGATTAGGCTCGAACTTCCTTGAGATCTTAGTTATTTGATCACAGGTTTTTTTGAGTGCGGTCGGGGTTTCTACTAAGCTCGTGATATCCCTAAATTTAACTCCCAGGATTGGAAAATCATCGACGCACCGGATATGCCTCTTAATGTCGAGAGGGTCGTCCATTCTATTTCCTCAAACTCATGCCCTGGTTTTGGTTCGGGCTAAAAAAAATGTAATCATAACAGCAGTGATTAGAGGAAACGGCTCTATTTTAGAAAAAATCAAGGCTCTTAATTACAAAGCTAAGGTCTCTAGAATCGTTGTCGGAATTTGTCCAATCGCTCGTCAATATTTCGAGATTTAGCTCATCTCTGTTCAGGCCCTGAGCTTTTCCCTCTATAACGAAAAAGCCTCCCTCTACTTCTTCGGAACAAATTTTTTGTCCTTCAATGGAAATGCTAACCGAGGCGGAAGGGGAATCCGCAGGACGCCAACCCTCCAATCTAAACTTCGAGGATTCTTGGAAGGGTTTTAACTTTGTTACGAACCTGGGACCAACCCACCCGTCATCCCAATGACCCTCGCTTTTTGAAACCTGACTCATACCTGTCAAAGGGATGAGGTCAAAATCCTCATTTTTTTCTGGTCTAGTCTTCCTGCGCACCAACGATTCAACTTTTTTTATCAGTTTTCTGATCTGAATTTTCTTTGATTGCAAAAACGGGGTAGAGACATTTTTCAGCAAAGCGTCAGCTATCCCTCTAGCCATAGGTTTTTTCTTGAAACCTACAAAAACATCTCTCCAAATACCTCCTTCTCCAGCGGGGTGGAACTCTATCTGAGAAAATTTGGCAGATGATTCCATTAGATTCATAACCCATTGCCGATCGATTTCCGAGGGCCTGTCTTTAATCTTCAATCTGTAAATGTCTTCAGTTGTATAGCCCATCTCAACAATACAAATTGAGCCCGTTTTTTCAAAAATCCTCTGGAAACACTCTATTCCAGCTTCATACCCTCTCTGATCCATCACCCACTGAACAGTCGCAAAGGTACTAACTACATCGTAGGTCTTATCGGATTTCCTAAGAAAGTCGAGCAAATCTTGGCATTTGTAGTCAATAGCTTGCCCTTTCGAAAAAGCGACTTGATTGGCCCAAAGGATAAAATGCTTAGCGACATCAACCCCATGAGAGCGGAAACCCTGCTCTGCCATGCCATGAGAAAAAAAACCTGAACAACAGCCAAGATCAATAAAAGCTGGCTGTTTGACAGGGTCAGACAACTTCTCCTGAACTAAATCAGCGCGTGCAACAGCATCTAAAATGATATCGAGCCTAGCTGGGCAGTCATTTCGGACAAGTTTCCAACCGGACATGTCAACGCCAAAAAAAGGTTGGTATGTGTGGCGCTCTCCAGGGAAGGGCTCCGAATCCTGCACAAGCTTGAGCAGCTTTTTCTCTTCGTCTTTCATTCGAGCATGATAACACCTATCACAAAGATGAGTTGGATACGTGAGATCCTCGGAATACATAACACGAGTTGCATTTCGTTTCTGACACGAGCACATAACCTCTAGTTTTTTGAGATCATATTGATCGCCATTAAGCGCCTTGAGCTGCATCCGGGACGGTGTGCCGACCAAAATGTCTACTCCTCTTCCAGATGCTTCGAGCCAAGCGGGAACAATTTTCGGATCAAAATATTGAGCCTCGTCAAATACTATCAACGAACCCGCTACTTGTTCCGCTAACAACTCACAAGCCTCAGCCGTTCCGATTACTCGATCAATCTGAAACTTTTTGGCGTTGTCTCGACATCCCATCATGCCGCCTTCTCGAACATTTGGCCTTCTTGTAAGCTCTTCGTGCTCGTTAGACAGAATTAGCATTACCTGATCTCCAAGAGACCTTCTTCGATCCATCTCAGAAATGATGGCTTTGGTCTTTCCAGACGCTGGTAATCCTTCATAAACCTGAAGGCTCATCCTAAAACACCTCTATGTTATAAGAGTCTAAAAATAAGCGTAACAAAAAAATGTTCATTCGCATTTTTTTTCCGACTGGTGTTCAAATTCCAGAGTCGAGTGATTGATGTTGAAATTCAGGGAAAGCATTTCTTTCAGAGAGGCTTTAATTAACTCAGCATCTCTTAATTCAGACGCATTAACGACAACATGAGCTTCCAGCGCAACCCTATGCTCATCTATATTCCAAACATGGATATGATGAACGTCTTCAACTAAATCGATTTTTTCCATTTCCAATTTTATATCAACAGAAGATAAATCTTCAGGCGTTCCTTCCATTAAAATATGGATTGTCTTGGGCAGGAGTTTTATAGCTTGCCAAAAAACGAAACCCGAAATAACAAAAGCAATCAATGTATCTACCCAATAAAGCTGGTACATGATAATAAGTGCCCCCGCTAAGATCACACCGATCGAACCCAGGGCATCCGCGAGATTGTGTAAAAAAGCAGCTTTCATATTTAGGCTATCCTTGGACATTCTGTACGTAATATAGGCTGTTGCTATGTCAATAAAGAGGGCTCCACCCGCAACTACAACTATTATCCAGCCAGATACTTCTCTTGGCTCCGCGATTCTCCAGAATGCTTCAAATAAAAGGTAAATACTTACCACGAGCAAAATAGTTAAATTCATGAGGGCTGCCACTATTTCCGCTCGTTGATAACCAAAGCTCTTGTACTGATCTGCTGGCTTACGGCCAATGGCTTTGGCAAACAAAGCTATTCCCAGAGACGCCGCATCACTCAAATTATGAAGAGCGTCAGCGACCAAAGAAAGACTGCCAGAGATGACTCCGCCAACTACTTGAACGAAAGTTAGCAGCAGGTTGATGGAAACTGCTACCCACAATCCTTTATCAGTTCGCGCCTCGTGATGATGGTGTGCCATATGATTTTGAAAATTGTGTTTGCAAGTAAAAAGCCATTAAAGCATCCCTTTACCCTAGTCACCATAAACTCTAAAGCTCTGTTCTGGAATATTTCTAAACTAGTAGTAAATTTTAAGGCCTAGAGGTATGGTCATGATAACTAAAGATCTGAAAACGTAACAGGAAAACTCTTATGGAAGTGCCATTATGGGCCCTAGCGGCTGGCTGTGTCCCCGACGCGGATCCATGGGACATACCTAAGATAGCTGCCTGCGCCGGGTTTTTATCGTCAGGCATGTGGGTTGACCCGAAGAAATCATGGAGCAATGCAGCGCTTAGTAGAACGAAGTTATCGCTGAAAGAAACAGGAATTCAACTTATTGACGTTGAGGCGGCTTGGCTTGAGACAACAGACCATGCAAATGATTTACACAAAACAATTGTTGAAGCAGGCCTTGAACTTGGGGCGCGAAACTTGCTTGTTGTTTCGAGGCATGAAGAATACTCCGCGTCAGTGTCTCAATTTATAGAGATCTGCAACATGGCTCAGGATAAACTGAGGGTTTGCATAGAGTTTGGAGAGTTCACCAGCATCAAGTCCTTAAGCGCAGCTAGGAAATTTATTGAAGACGTCAACCACCCCTCGGCAGGAATTCTGATTGATCTGATGCACTTGAATCGAGCTGGGGACAGCCTTCCTCAAATCGAGAGCTCACTTTTCCCTTACATACAAGCTTGTGATTTCTGGCAGTCGTCTGCACTAAAGAGCGGGTCTGATTATATTGCAGCTGCGGTGGACGAAAGATGCTGTCTTGGCGACGGAGAAGCTGATTCTTCAGTGGTGTCTAAAGTTTGCAACTCGAAAGCTGACGTCAGTCTAGAAATAAGATCCGCGCAACTAAGACGAAAATTCAGGGATCCCTATGTCAGGGCCCGAGAAATTTTTAAGAGGTGTGATAGGGAATCTCTCGAAGTTAAATAAACAGAACCTAGTTTTTAACTAGCCGTTCTTCGTATACTGGATAGTAGATTCTCTCTTGCACAAGAAAATCTTCAACTACGTCCACGATCTTTTTGCCTGTGTCCACGCGCTCGACTGCATGATCGAACTCCGAGTACCCATCACCGCCCTCAACAACAAAATCAGACGAAGCAACCCAATAAAGTTTTTCATCTTCCAGCATACGCCCATTAATCGATATTTCTTGCACACCCTTGCCTGCCTCGAATGCATACCTCGTACCCTTAGACACCTGTAAAACGCCATTAGTCATTTTGGCGGCATGGTCAAATATGGCTCTGAGTCTAGAACCTTTTAGCTTTACCAGGACTAGCTTATTTGGAAAAGGGAAAGTCGAGACTAGATCGCCCTTGGTCACAGGACCTTCATCAATGTTTTGTCTGAGAGCCCCACTGTTAACCAATGCGAGGTCTATACTCGGGTCGTACTGCAAAAGCGCGTCAGCAAAAAGATTTCCCATATTGGATTCTTTATCATAAGCCCGAACAAGCTTTCTTTTGGAAATCGCCAGCCGTTTATCTGCAAAGCCCTGGACCTCCTTTTCCCAATGGCCTATCTCAGACACCATCGCCGGATCGTCTTTTATCTCATCATCAAAGATACTTATTAATTTATTGGAATAAGAGGTAATTTGACCTTTAGTTGTATCGATTTGAATATCTAGCTTTCCAAGTTCCGAGGTATATGCATTTGTAGAGACAATTACAGTCCCATTTGAAACTAGAGCGTCTGAAGTCCCCTGATGCATATGCCCCGAAACTATCACGTCTAATCCATCCACGTTTTTTGCAAGCATCAGATCTGAGTAGAGATTTCTCTCCACATTGCTCATTCCTTCGTTTAGTTGTCTCCTTGGAACTCCATGGTGAACGATTAATACTACAAGGTCAGTGACAGGTCGCAGCTCACTGATATACTTTTGTAAATATCTCTGCTCATCTCGCGCTTCTAGTCCCTTCACCATCTTCGAATTAACCGCATTATAAAAAGCGAACTCGCCAATGAGCCCAATTACGCCAATGTTAACGTTCCCTTTCTTTATTACTGCGTAGGGGTTTTGCCAAAACAGATCATCCGTGCCTTCAAAAAAAATGTTTCCATTAAAAATCGGAAACTCGGCACGTTCGAACTGCTTAAGCATGTTCTCCCATCCGTAATCGAACTCATGATTTCCTATACAGGTAGCATCCAATCCAAG
>CAJYCI010000031.1 GCA_913428515.1 uncultured Gammaproteobacteria bacterium
TTCTAATTCTTTTTTTAATCGGCTCACGAGCTAAAAAGCGACATAAGGCTTAAGCAGCCCTGCCATATCTTTAATTGCTATCGACTGCGCACCCATATTGCTCAGACGATGAGCAAGCTCTACCCAGCCTTCTATACTGTGCGCTGGGCTAACTGTAAAAGAGAGAGTTCCCTGAGCGTGGCCGCCATATTTTCTAACGGAGTCGATAGCTGTTTCTAGATTACGGGGGTCATTCATGGCATCAAATATCCGAAAAACATCAACACCATTAGCGACCGCACGATCGACAAATTTGTCAACAATATCATCAGCGTAATGCCGATACCCGAGCAAATTCTGACCTCGCAGTAACATTTGCTGCGGTGTGTTCGGCATAGCTTTTTTTAACTCACGAATTCGCTCCCAGGGATCTTCGCCTAAAAACCTGATACACGCATCGTAAGTAGCACCACCCCAACTTTCAAGCGACCAAAAGCCAACCGCGTCAAGTTTTTCTGCAATCGGCAACATGTCATCTATTCTCATACGGGTGGCGAGAAGAGACTGATGTCCGTCTCTGAGTACAACGTCCGTAATACCCAAGGAACTGTCGTTTTTCATTTTTTAACCTCATACCTTTGTAAAAAAGTGGACCAATAAGACTCTTTAGCTAAGTATGCTGGCGTTAAATTATTTTATAAATCTACCAGTCTTGGAGATGTATCCTACTAAATTAGACGTTTCTGAACATTAAATCCTTATCAAGCTAAAATCTCGTTTAAATTAAAAAACTAATTCAAATGACAATTATAGAGGAACTGATGGAACTTGAATATTTTTCCGGCGAAACAAGTATATGTGCGAAACTAGGTTCCCAGACCTAATAAAGCTAAGCAACTCCTTAACATGCCTGAATCTAGATTACAGAACTACAATAAGAACGGCTATATAACGCTTCGACAGGTAGTCCCATTTCAATTAATTCGTGATGTCGTGAGCGAGGTCGACAAAGCTTTCTCAAACCAACTCAAAAATCATTGTGATGAACTACCCTCAGATCTAAGTGAAAAAATCAGACTCTTATATCAGAAAGACTTTGACGCCTATTTGGGTACTGCTAAACTTTGCAATCATTTATCTAGTCTCTACCTCCTTGGCATTAATTCAAACATAACCGCAACCCTGCAAGAATTGGGGCTTTCTTTCCCAACTGTATGTGCGAGGCCAGTAATTTGGTTTCATTCGTCCGCTGTTGCCTCCACCGAGCGTTATGCGAAATTGCCCCCTCACCAAGAATGGTCAAACATGCAAGGAAGCCTTGATGGCGCAGTAGTATGGATTCCCCTTACGCAAATAACCGAAGAAATGGGTAAGTTGCAGGCGATACCGGGTAGCCACTTAGGGGGACTGTTGGAGTTCAGCGAAAATCAGGAGGCGGACTATCCTTTTGATATAGACGAGGAAGCCTTCGAAGAGAGAGACTTTGTGGAGCTGGACGTCGAACTAGGCGATCTGTTAGTTTTTTCCTCTTTTTTAGTTCATCGCTCGGGTCATAACCACACAAAAGACATCCGCCTGACAACAAACTTTAGATTCAATAATGCGGATGAGAAAACTTTTATACGGAGAAACTTTTTAAACCCATATAAATACGAAGTTGCCAAAAAACTGCATACTGTGAGTTTTCCCAAAATCGATATCATAAAGGAAATATTCGAGTGAAAACCGAAGTCAAAACAAGCTCAAATCAAGCTCCCTATATCTATTCGCCCTTTCATCTCAAGGTAAAAAACGAAGTTGGGAATTTGGCAAAGCTGGGCAGGAACTCATATACGCTTCTTCGACTGATTGATTTTTTTCGTAACTTAAGCCAGGGCGGAGAGACGCTTTTGGAGATTGGCTCGTTCGTCGAGTCAGCCGGCAACACAAGAATACTAGTTGGAGGAGAGCATCGAAATAGCAGAGTTATGAATAGCTCTGTTCCATTTCTGCCATTTGTTCAGTCTGTGCTTTCAGATAATACTCTTCCATTTTGTTTTCCGTTCTCAAAAGGCAAGCTATCTATTGGAAGTAATGTAGTGATATCAACGTCTGTGACCATACTGAGCGGATTAAAGATTGGGGATGGAGCGGTCCTAGGCGCCGGAGCAGTGATTACCAAGGACGTCCCCCCCTTCTCAATAGTTGCAGGAAATCCAGCAAAAGTTATTAAGTATCGGTTTGATAAAAACATTATTGATAGCCTACTTGATATAAGATGGTGGGATTTCGAGTATTCTTTTCTTATGAAGAATTTTGATTTCATTGTCCGAAGCAAACCGGATGAGATTATCGAGAGATTTAAAGAAACCCATTTGAATGAATACACCAAAGAAGACGAATTCTTAATCTTTGAGAGAAATGCGGATTTTCGTGTTTTTGATGGCCATACGCGGACTGAGGGAGATCTGATTGGCTTGGAGATTGCTAACCAATTTTTTTCAAAGGAGAATTTTTCAACGAACTTAAGGGACTATTTTCAGCAACTCGACAGCAATAAAATCTCGGTAGATCCCTCGATTATAAGCACTTTTCGAGAAAATGTTACTTAAGCATCCAACCGGTGAAATATCACCCTAAGCTTTTATATAATCGTGATCCCTTAGGAATAGAATCATTGATCACATCGCTAATGGTTTTTACTGAAGATAGATCAAGATCAGTGTAAATTGGGAGACAAGCAATTCTGCGTGAAATATCTTCCGAAACTGGACACTCCACACTCCCACCGTAAACGGCAACATTGTTTAGCGAGGGAGCAAAATACCTACGTGGGAAAATATTCTTTTCTGAAAGTTTTTTGAGAGCGTGAAGCAACGAAGCCTCATCAGGGAAACATACTGGGAAATAACTATAGTTATAACCACATTGCTTCGGGATTAGCTGTCGTTTAAGTATGGGGTCTAGGCGCTTATCATACTGGAGGCTAATCTCGCGATACGCAGTCAGGATTTGTTTTATCTCATCCAACACCGCCAAGCCCATGGCAGCCTCAAACTCATTCATTTTGGCATTTATCCCTACTTCCTCGATCTGCCCTTCTGGTGTGATGCCAAAGTTAATAATTTTTTTTGCTCTTTCGTACAGATCATCATCAGAGATTATAAGCGCTCCACCTTCAACCGTGTGGAATATTTTGGTGGCGTGAAAACTCAAAACAGAGATATCGCCTAGATTTAGTATGCTCTCTCCTTTTGAGGTAACTCCAAAGGCATGGGCCGCATCCAAGATTACTGGAAGACCGTAACTCTTGCGGAACACGTTCAACCTTCTCTCGTCAACCGGACAACCAAAAACATGAGTCGCCAAAAGCCCCTTCAATTCGGGAGGGCCCTCAATCTGTTCGGGCACTAAAATATTGAAGTCATCAGGATTTATGTCCCAAAAGACTGGCTGGCAGCCTTCCCAAACTAAAGAGGATGTAGTTGCGGGAAAACTGAACGGCGTGGTCGCCACATTACCTGCTATACCCAAAATCTTAAGGGCTATCTGTATGCCTAGGGTTCCATTCCCAACCAAAAGCAAATTACGAACACCAAGATACGATTCCAACCGAGAGGTTAGCTCCTGCACTAATGGACCGGAATTCGTAAGGATTTTGGTCTCGAAGGCCCTATTTATGTACTTATCAAAATTTTTTTTTGCAGGAACGTGAGGCTTTGTTACTGGAATCAATTTGATTCTCCGATATCGTAGTAGGACGGAAAAAACGTTTTATCTGCGTTCCCCCCAAACCTTTCGAAGCGTTCTCTATTTAACACAATTCGGAGCTCCCGCTTCGGGCGAATAATATCTCCGATTCTTAGCTTGAATTTCTCCAATCCATCGTTTGGTTTGATGCCGCCGCCAAGGTTCAAAAAATCAAAACCTTTTTCTTTGAAGAAGGCCATGGCTTCAACCAACAGCCTAGTTTGTAATGACCTTCCTGCGGGCGAGCTTGTAGAAAGAAGATATTCCACCACGTTCTCTCCCAAGCCAAAACATGCCACCGCTTTCTCTTTCCTAGACTTCTCAACCTTGAACCAGATAACTCGCGAAGAAGAATGATTCAAGGATCTGTCCAAAAGTTTTTTAGAGTAAAACTCCTGACGTTGATAAATTGAAAAAAATTCACTTGAGGAAGATTCTTCAACAAAGAGTTGGCTTGAACTTTCTACCTTTTGACGGATTGACTTTCCTAATTGAGCGAGGACCAACGGTTTAGAAAGATCGCGAAGGGATAACTTCGCTGAGCTTTCCTTTGCCTCAACAGCGAATTCGCTAGAGTAGTCCGTTGGGTGTATGTTCAAAAACGCCGTAACAAACTCTCTACGCTTCATCTCTTTAAAAAAGTCCTCAAAACTCGACATCGGGAAAAAGAATCCTGAGACACTCGCTACGTGCTTTAAACCATTTTGTAAATGGAATATTAGAAACTGGGATCCAAGGATAAATTCATAATCTATCCGAATGTGATCTTGAACAAAAATTGGATCGTCGAAATTATAGAATGTTTTCATAGGCTCATAAATTCACGAAACAACTCGGCTCCTTTTTTTTTTTCAAACTCAACTATGAATGGCCCAAAAACCACCTCGTTTTCTCTTAACACTCGGGCACTTTTATCAGAAAAGAGGACCCTATTAATCTTTACTCTTTCGCCCTTATGGTAAAAAAAAGCCCTCGGCCACGGTGGCTGACTGATTCGAGAAATGCGGTGCAGCCTAAAAGGAGAGCATGAATTAGTAATCTCTTGTATTGCGCTTGAGAGTCTTTTTGCGTACGGGTGCCCATTTCTTGTTTGCTTTTCGGTAGCACGTCCCGATAGCCAATTCTCCAACGCAAGCACAGTAGATTTTACGGTTAGGCTCTCTGCTTTTTCGAACAGATGATTTATAGTATCTTCTGGCAGGATGGGGAACCTGCTTTGAAAAACAATCTCTCCTGAATCCACTTCCTGGGTGCAAAAATGGTAAGTTAAGCCCGCCTCATCATCGCCTTCAAGCAATGCCCACTGTAAGGGATGAACTCCACGCCATCTGGGCAACAACGAATTATGAATGTTCAAAAACCGGTTAGCTCGTGTCAGAAGCCCACTCGGAATAATATCAAACCGACAAACTAACCCGTCGAGCAAGCTCTCTTTTCTTAGAAGTTCAAAGCCTTTATTTTTGGGCAAAAAATTTGCGCCTAATTCATCCGCAGCTATCCTGATAAGTTCAAAATCCTCGTTTCCAATGTTTGAAGGAAACACCACTGCCTCCGGGGGACCGAAAAAACGGGCAGCAGCTCTCATTGCTAGAACTCCTTGATTCTTCGCTCCCAGAAAACACCACCTCTTACGCAAAAATACCTCTTTCGGTGTCAATAGCAGGAACATTTTCTGGGAGAATTTTGGAGTCTAGGTAAACCTGACTATTCTTTGTGTTCAAATCAATGTGATATTCCAACCAGTACCAAAATTTTCCTACATTCTCTGGCAAGAAATGCTGCTCCGCTAAGGCAACCCACTGAATAATATTCCAGGTAAGTTTACCTTCAATAATTGCTGCCATTTCAAAATCCTCGAGATGGAGAGTCTGAAAATGAGAAATCGGCGCTGAAGCAAACGAAAAGTCAAAGCCGCTTTGGTTTAGCCAAATGTAAAAACTAAATTCAACCTTTCCCTGAACTAGATATTTAACGCACGCCTCGCTCTCAATATATTCTCGCGCGATGTTTTCGCGTATTGCTTCGAGACGAATTCTCACACGCTCTTTTAGATCATCAGTGGAACTGTCGGATAACCATTGATCAATTTTATCAACTTTTCCTTTACGTAAGCTGGCCAACTTTTTAATAGACTCTAGGTAGTTTTCCCAATCTAGTTCAGGATGATTTCTGACCCATCCCGCAGAAGGACTCCAAGTGTCAGACGGCAGCATTGTAAGCACATTACAGTTCTTGTTTGACGCGTGATTCCTCATAAAGTCCTCAAACAATTTAGGAGTACTTCGGTTACACCAATTTTGGTGCTCGTACCTTCGTGCCATCCAGCAAAAATCCCCGGCGAACGGGACGACATTTTTCGGCCTGATTACGTCCACCATACGCCTCTGCTCATCATATGCGATTTGCTTTCTCTGAACTGCTTCGTTCAATGCTTTCTCAGACATCTTAAATCGTCCAGGCCACATTGTGACTCCCAGCGATTGAATGAAAGCTATGTCGATTTCAGTCCAACGATTATTGATATCCTCACACAATTTATCATCACTAACGTTGTCATTCATATTCAGAAGCTTGACTCCATTTTCTTCAATAAGAAATCCTGCGTTTTCCCAATCATGCTGTCTTGAATCGGCTGAGGGGATTATTGTGAGCGTGGCTTCCTCATCGAGATTTATTTTCTCCCAGGAACTTATTTTTGTAATGTCGGAGAATCCGATTAATCTTAGAGTGCGTTCAATCGTGTGAGCTCGCAGGTGCGGGTGGCTATCATATTCCACCAAAAGCACTTTTACTTTTCTGTCGAATTTATTGAGTGAAGGGATATGAAAATGATCCTCATGAGAGTGAGTTATGAGCAACCAATCAACCCCATTTACAATGTCACTTGGATCTAAAACGGGTGCAGGGAATTTCCATGTAGTGTAATTGAATACTGGCTCATCTAAAATCCACGGATCGCATACAAACTTAGTTTTTGCTTTTGTTGTTATTTCCAAGGCAGCGTGCGATAAGTAGGTAACTTTCATGCTTCGTACCCTGTTATCATCTGATTTTTCACACTATATCAAAAAAAAGCACTACTTCTAAATCTGACATAAGCCCAAAATGATCGTTAAACCTAGAAGATTAATTCACTTTAGTATTAATGTTATTGTAAGACTTGGCGGAGAGAGAGGGATTCGAACCCTCGATGAGCTATTAACCCATACTCCCTTAGCAGGGGAGCGCCTTCAGCCACTCGGCCATCTCTCCAATCAATGGCGCGCTGGGAGGGAGTCGAACCCCCGACCTTCTGGTTCGTAGCCAGATGCTCTATCCAGCTGAGCTACCAGCGCTTCGCCTAGCGGATTATAAAGTTATCCGGGCAGTTGCGCCAGCAACTAATCAGAGGCTGTCTTATTTAAAAAGTTCATGAGAAACTATCAAGCTCAGGAGAAATACAAATGCATTCATTAATTGAGGAAGGTTTTAAGCTGGCGCTTTATGGGATGGGAACCGTGTTCCTTTTCCTTACCCTTTTAGTGATCGCTATATATTTCATGGCGTGGACACTCCGAAAACTAGACTATGTAAGTGAAGAGGGAAAACCAAGGGTTTTGTCTAATAAAACCAAAGCAATAATCATTGCTGCGATTAGTCTGCACAGAAAAAACAAACCAGCTCAATGAAAATCTCGTGACAAACAGCTAAAAAACAGAGCTGGCCGTTGCTGTTTGTCATTCTTGGCTCTGGAGGTACTACTGGAACTTACTCAATTACTCATAAGCGGCGTATCGCAAGGTTGCGTTTATGGCCTAATAGCCTCTGGGTTTGTCCTGATATACAAAGCGACCGAAATGGTCAACTTTGCTCAGGGAGACCTCATGATGTTCGGTGCATTTTTGGCTTATGCCTTTATATCCATATTCAATTTCCCTTTCGCTCTAGGCTTAGTTGCAGCAGTTTTAGCAATGGCTGGAATCGGAGCTTTGATAGAACGTTTTGCTATAAGGCCTATGATCGGCGAACCACATTTTTCAGTATTAATGATTACAATTGGATTGGGTTTTATCTTTAGAGCGCTGGCAGGATTTATTTGGGGAAGCGAGCCCAAGTCCTTAGAAACTCCCTACGCAGGGAAATTTTTCGATTTTGATGGCCTTATTATCGGGATAGAAAACATTGTTATTGTTCTGGGAACACTAGCGCTTTGTTCCGCCCTAGCGTTTTTTTTCAAAACTACGTCTCTCGGGAAGGCTATGCAGGCAGCATCCCAAAATCAATTGGCTGCAATGTACGTAGGAATTTCGGTAAAGAAAATAAACTCAATCACGTGGGCAATTGCCGCTGCAATATCGGCCGTAGCTGGGATTCTTATTGCGCCCGTTTCACTGATAGATCCCCAAATTGGTTTCATAGGAGTTAAAGCTTTCGCAGCCGCAATCGTCGGCGGATTTGGGAGTCTCCCTGGCGCTATAATCGGGGGCCTGATTATAGGCATTGGAGAACAATTCGCAGGACTTTACTTGCCTCCAGGGTTTTCTGAAGTCACAGCTTATGCAATACTTTTAACTATGCTCTTAATCAGACCACACGGGATTCTCACCAGCGTACAAATCAAAAAGATGTAAATCCGAAATGCGCTTTATAAGAAAAACAAACTATCACCAAGATATACAAATTTTTAAGCATGACGGACAAATTTTTTGGTACACCTGCCTTATGCTCATTTTACTTTCTTTCCCTTTTTTCTTATCGGATTTTTATTTAGGTGAACTGGCGCTTATTTTTATCTATGCAATTGCTGGTATCGGGTTGATGCTGCTCACAGGCTACACCGGTCTTGTTAGTCTTGGGCATGCTGCGTTTCTGGGCATAGGGGCATACACACATTCTTATTTCTTAGGCTTAGGCATTCCTTTCGTATTTTCGCTATCTATTTCAGTGCTTTTTTCTAGTCTAATTGGAACACTCTTGGCTATCCCCGCTTTAAGAGTAACTGGGATCTATTTGGCTGTTGCAACATTGGCGTTCTCAATTATTGTAGAACAAATTCTTTCCCACTGGGTTTCCGTCACCGGTGGCTACAGAGGAATGTTGGTGCCCGATCCAAGTATAGGCAACCTGTCACTGAAACCTAACACCACTTTCTATTTTGTCTGCCTTATATTTGTTTCATCTAGTGTCTTGATCAGTCTGAATATACTTAGATCACCGTTGGGTAGAGCTATGACGGCTGTTCGAGACTCAGAAATCTCGGCGCAGAGCATGGGGATAAACCTAGCCCGGACCAAGACAATCGCTTTCGCCATTTCTGCCGGTTTTACTGGACTTGCTGGCGGATTATTAGCTCATAAAATAGGATATTTAGCTCCAGACAGTTTTAACCTTCTTATTTCTATCCAACTCTTGCTGATGGTGGTCGTGGGAGGGCTAGGCTCACTCCACGGTGCCATCTATGGCGCAATATTTATTGGTTTTTTGCCCCAAGCCTTGGCTTTGTTAAGAGACAACCTTCCAGAAAAATTTGCGCAAATACCCGGATTGGAACCAGGTATATTTGGATTAATCCTGGTAGCAGTCCTAATTTATGAACCATTAGGCATATATGGGAGATGGCTTAAAATCAGAAGCTTTTTTGAAGAGTTCCCTTTGTATCGGAGATCAACTCACAAGAGACAGCGAAACTTCTTAAAAACCGAGAGATTACGATGACAATCCTGGAATTAAAAAATGCTTCAGTTTCTTTTGGCGGCGTGAAAGCCATAGAGAACGTATCATTTTCGATGGAAGAGGGCGAAGTTCTAAGTATTGTTGGACCAAATGGCGCAGGAAAAACAACCCTTTTTAATTTGATTAGCAAAATATACGACCTTGATAGCGGTTCCATCATTTTCGACGATATCGAGCTCATATCTACTCCACCCCATGAGATTGCAAAACTAGGAATAGCTAGAACATTCCAAAACACAGAGCTCTTTGAACACGAGTCAGTTCTTAACAATCTTTTAATTGGTAGCCATGTTCATGCCAAGACAAACTTACTGCATGAACTTTTTTTTCTGAGAAAAGCCCGAGATCAAGAGTTGATTTTTCGAAAAAATGCCGAGAACATCATTGATCTCTTGGATCTTCAATCGTATCGAAACACGAAAATAGTTAGCTTGCCCTTCGGTATTAGAAAACTAGTCGAGATTGGAAGAGCTTTGTGCCTTGAGCCAAAGCTTGTATTGCTAGACGAACCCTCATCCGGACTTAACCCTGAAGAAACAGAGGATCTAGTTTTTCAAATTGAGGACATAAAAGAAGAATTAGCAATTTCAATATTGATGATAGAACATGATATGAATCTTGTATCAAAGGCATCGGACAGAGTTATCGCGCTCGCAGACGGAAAGGTACTTACTATTGGAAAATCTCAGGAAGTGCAGGAACATCCCGAAGTAATTAAAGCCTACCTAGGATGACCGAGTAGACGATGCTTTGTGCTAAAAATATAGAAACTTACTACGGACCGATAGCCGCGATAAAGGGGCTTACGATGGAAATCCAAAGCGGCAAGATTACTGTGGTGCTCGGAGCAAATGGTGCAGGAAAGACAACAGCACTGAAAACCATCAGTGGCGCCATAGAGGCTCAAAAAGGAAAAATAACTTTCAACGAAGTCGACATCACGAATAAAGATCCAGACGAAACCGCTAGGCTTGGAATTGCTCACGTACCCGAGGGAAGAGAGGTCTTTCCATTTCTCAGTGTTCAAGAAAATCTAATGCTGGGCGCTTACTCAAGAAAAGATAGACTAGTAGGAGAGGATCTAGAAATGGTTTACGGCTACTTCCCGATTCTCAAAGAAAAATCGCGGCAACGAGCTATGCTTCTGTCTGGTGGGCAGCAGCAGATGCTCGCGATTGGAAGAGGATTGATGCTTAGACCAAAGATCATATTGTTAGATGAGCCATCCCTCGGTTTATCTCCCAAACTAGTATCGGAAATTGGTTCAATAATTCAGAGGTTGAACCTCGAGAGAAAGATAACAATCTTGCTTGTTGAGCAAAATGCGAGGTTAGCTCTATCTCTTGGTGATTATGGCTATATCATGGAAGCGGGGCGAATAGTGATGGAAGATACTTGCGAAAAACTTCAGCAATCGTCGGACATCAAGGAGTTCTACTTAGGAATGAAAGATGGTGGTCAACGAGGGGCGAGACGTTGGAAACAAAGGAAGACATGGCGATGAAGGTCGGTCATTTCGTCAATGTTCAAACTTCCCCTCCTGAAGTCGCCATTGATAACCGTCGAACTGTGACCACATTATTTTGGCAGAGAGTGGTTAAAAGATCCGCACAGATAGCTATCCGAGAAAAAGATCTTGGAATTTGGAACGAAATATCTTGGGGAGAATACGGAGAGATGGCAATGTATGCTGGACTCGGTCTATGTTCTCTCGGGTTAAAGCGAGGAGACATTTGTTCAATCGCAAGCGAAGTTTGCAAGGAGTGGTTATTTGCTGATCTAGGGGTGATTTGTTGCGGGGGGATTACAAACGGAGTCTACCCAACCGACTCAGCTGCGCAGATAAAATACTTGATAAATGACAGTTCGACGCGTTTCTATTTTGCTGAAGACGAGGAACAATTAGACAAGATTCTTCAAGTAAGAGAAGAAACGTCATCTTTGGAAAAGATAATAATCTTTGACATGGAGGGATTAAGAAATTTCGAGGATCCGATGTGCATTAGCTTTGATCAGCTAATTGAATTAGGGAAGAAATTTCATCAAATTTACCCTGAACTCTGGATTGAAGAGATAGCAAAAGCTGAGCCTGAAGACGTTTTGACTCTGACGTATACCTCAGGTACGACCGGCCCCCCAAAAGGGGCAATGATAAGTCATCGAAATATGCTCTACATGATGATCACGATCCAAAATATCTATGATATCAATGATTCGGACGAGCAATTAGGATTTCTGCCGCTAGCGCATATTGCCGGGCGTATGTTTTACACTTTCTCTTGCATTGAATCGGGCTGCACCACTAATCTGGTAGAGGAACCCGAGACTGTATTCCAAGACACCCAAGAAATATCGCCTTCCATTCATTTTGCTGTCCCAAGAGTTTGGGAAAAAAAACATAGTAACATTGAAATAAAGATAAACGAGGGCACAGTTTTGGGGAAATGGGCCTATCAAAAAGCAATGCAAATCGGTCATAAAGCAGCCAAGTTCAAAAAATCTGGGCACCGTCCACCCTTCTTTTTGCGAGTTTCTTTTTTTTTCGCTAGTGTTCTAGTTTTAAAAAATATCAAAAGGTTTTTAGGTATCGACAACTGCAGATGGCTTTCTACGGCTGCTGCTCCTATCGCACCCGAATTAATCGATTGGTACTGGGCATTAGGAAAACCGATGCTAGAGGTATATGGACAAACGGAATGTAGCGGATTGATAACAGCTAACACTCTTAGCGATATCAGAGATAGAAGTGTTGGCCGAACAGTTCCCTTTTCGGAAGTAAAACTATCCCACGAAAATGAACTGCTTTTGAAAGGACCTGGGGTAATCCGAGGCTATTGGAACAAGGAAGATAAGACAGCTCAAACCTTCGAAAACGGGTGGCTTAGATCTGGAGATATTGGGAAAATAGACAGCGAAGGCCATATCTATATCTTAGACAGGTTGAAAGACATAATAATCACATCTGGCGGCAAAAATATTACTCCGAGCGAAATCGAAAATCAGCTTAAATTCTCAATGTTTATCTCAGATGCAGTGGTTATTGGAAACAAAAGAAAACACCTGTCTTGTCTAATAATGATCGATCAAGATAACGTAACTAAATTTGCTCAAGATAATGAAGTTTCTTTCACAAATTACACTAGTCTTTGCCGAAGTGACAAGGTGCGAGACCTAATTGCCTCAGAAATAGCAAGCGTAAATACTAAATTCGCAAGGGTTGAGACCATCAAAAAATTTCGTTTGATCGATCAATTGTTAGACGCTGAAGATGAAGAACTTACTCCAACAATGAAACTTAAGAGAAAAGTGGTAGAAGAAAAATATGGAGACCTTATAAATGAAATGTACTAGACCTCTTTTTTTAACTTTACTTTTTTTTCTAATGGCAGGTTGCTCAGAAACTCGGAAAGATAAGAACGAAGAAGAATCTCAGCAACCAACTAAAGGAATTTCTTCATCAGAAATAGTCATAGGCTCTCACACCGATCTCTCAGGCCCTGTCGCGATTTGGGGAGTTGGATCGATTAATGGTGCGAGAATGAGATTTGAAGAAATTAATGCCAATGGAGGAGTCTATGGAAGGAAAATCAGATTCGTTGTCGAAGATACTCAGTATCAAATCCCCCGAGCGATTCAAGCAGCCAACAAACTAATAAATCGAGATGAAATTTTTGCCATGTTGCTTGCTTTAGGAACCCCACCCAATAACGCAGTATTGACTCAACAATTAGCGGCGGGAGTTCCTAACCTTTTCCCACTCACGGGTGCGCGAAGCATGGTAGAACCTTTCCATAGGCTCAAGTTCTCCCAGCGGGGTATTTACTACGACGAAATTCGGGCGGGCTTAAAGTTCTTTGCGGAAAAGGGGAAACAAAGACCATGTGTAATTTACCAAGACACAGATTATGGACAGGAAATTCTTGAAGGCGCTGAGGATCAAGCAGCTGAGATGGGCCTGAAAATTTGGGAAAGGTCAGCTCACAAGCCCACAGAATCAGAATTTACTGCAGCAATTCTTAAGCTGAAAAATGCCTTGTGCGATGTGGTTTTTATGGGAACCATTCACCGAGATACTATCTTGGTACTTGAAGCAGCGAGGAAACTAGGGATTGAGGCAACATTCGTGGGCAACAATGCAGCTTATGCACAAGTCATAGCAGACCAGGAGAGCGGATCTGGAGAGAATTATCATGCTTTCGTACACATGGCGAAGCTCTATAAAGAAAACGGGCTACCGAACCTAGTTTCCGATTGGTGGTTGAGATATGAAAAACGTTTTGGAAAAGAACCTGGCACGGCTGCAATGGAGGGTTATAGAGCCGCGGACTTAACTGCTGCTGCGCTCGAGCTAGCTGGAAAAGAGCTTTCCCGAGAGAACTTCATACAAGCACTTGAGTCGTTAACCGATTATCAAGACTTGTTTGGGTACAAGGTGAGTTTTGGACCGCGTGATCACAACGGAGTTAATGAATCTGTACTTTCTGTGGTTAAAAATGGGAAATGGGAAACCATTGCAACGTCCCTGTCCTACTGATAGGAAGGAGGTAGTCCTTTGTTTAAAAGAGGAACAAATCCTGTCTCAACCATCTATAATTCTCCTCTTTTAAACTAAGGACTTTCTAGATTAAAGGCCGAGTGAAGAGCACGTACAGCTAACTCCAAATACTTCTCATGGATGACAACAGAGATCTTAATCTCTGATGTTGAAATCATCTGGATATTGATTCCCTCTTCCGCAAGGACTTCGAACATCTTACTAGCTACCCCAGCATGCGATCTCATTCCTACGCCGACCAAAGATACCTTAGCAATCTTATCGTCCCCTTTTATCTCTCTCGCGCTCAAGTCATTAGAGATCTCAGATAATATCTCCAAAGACTTGGAGTAGTCCGTCCTTGCGACGGTAAAGGTAAAGTCCGTACTCATGTCTGCAGATATATTCTGCAAAATCATGTCCACTTCAATATCAGATCTGCTAATAGGTCCGAGAATAGAGGAAGCGATTCCAGGAACGTCCTCGACTCCCAGAATTGTTAGTTTTGCTTCATCCTTAGTAAATGCGATCCCTGATATGATCGGTGCTTCCATATGTTTCTCCTCATCAGTAATCAAAGTCCCCGGCATATCATTAAAGCTAGATGCAACACGCAAAGAAACTTGATATTTACTCGCGAACTCGACTGACCGAGTATGGAGTACTCGAGAGCCAAGGCTTGCTAGC
>CAJYCI010000032.1 GCA_913428515.1 uncultured Gammaproteobacteria bacterium
GGAGCGAGTGAATCAGCATTCAAAGGATTTAGTTCAAGTTGAAGGTAGCATGAAAGGTATCGTGGCTAGCTTAAAAAATGATGAGGATAATATACAGGTGCTATTAACAAAATTATCTAAAGACAATCCGATATCAGTTGAGAAAAAGTTGCACCAAAAAAAGTCTGATGAGCTTTTAGTTAAGCTTGAAGATGAACACCAGCGAGTTCAAGCTCAATGGGCTGACTTTCTGGAGAAGTCAGCATTGGTCCAAAGATCAAAAGAAATTCATGAAACAAAAATCGTCAGTTTGGAAGAGGTCATAAAAAGATCTGTTGATAAGATTCGAACACTAGAAAAACAGTTCTCTGAGTTGAGTCCGAAGAGTTTTCAGGACCAACTAGCGCCATTGAAAAATGAGATAGAGTATAGGCAAAAAGAGGTGAATAATTTTTCCGACGAATCCGATACCTTGACCACTCAGCTGGTTCAATATCGCAAGGGATATCAGATCCTAGTTGCAAAATTAGATGAGGAGAAAAAGCAATTTCAGGGTTTGACAGGACGAAGTGCATCTCTTCACGCTCTCCAGCAAGAGTCGCTTGGTCAGAAAAATGGGAAAGAAAATGAATGGTTGAAGAGCAGAAATCTTGAAGAAGCAAAACGGCTTGGCATGATCTTGGAGGTAGAAGATGGTTGGGGCCTTGCCGTTGAATTGGTTTTAGGGAGCTTTTTGCAAGCGGTTTGTATCGAAGATAACGAAATTCAGAATTATCACGATCTTCTTGGGTCTTTCTCAGAAGGCAGTTTGAACCTGCTTTTCCCCTCACAGACAAGCTCAAATAGCTCGAGCCCTAACTCCCTCTCCTCTAAGATAAAAAGTAATTCTTTTGTTGGAGATTTAGTAAGCAAGGTAAAGGTTGCTAAAGATTTTTCTCAGGCATTAGAGTTAAGAATGACATTGAGGGATGGCGAATCTGCAGTGACAAAAGATGGGATTTGGCTAGGAAAAAATTGGATAAGGATATCGAAAGATCAAAAAAACTCAGGGACGATACTTCAGCGTCAAAAGGAACTCGTTTCCACTTTAGAGGAACTTGAATTTATAGAGAAGAAGATAAAGAGTTCTGAGATTGGTCTGGAAAAAATATCTGAGAATATCCGCTTTACGGAAATTGAAAGAGAATCTACTAATAAAGAACTAAAAGATAAGCAAACCTCTCTAGGCGAGTTGAGAGAGAAACTAGGAGAAAAGTCTTTCGAGGTTAGGCAGATGGACGTCGATTTGAAAAAATTCAAAGATGAAATCTTCCAGCTTGAAAATCAGTTGAAAAAAGACGAAAACGACTTAGCAGAACAGAAAAAAAAGGTTGCGGACGTTATAAAAATATTTGAAAAGGATAATGAAAAACGAAAAGAGTTTGCTGCAGAGCGCCTAGCGATTGAGTCAGAGCTCAAAAAAACAAAGGAGAAAACTGAAAGTGATCGAAATTCTAATCATCAATTTGAGCTGAAACTATTATCGGTAGAGACTGAAGTCGAGTCCAGCCAGAAGGCTGTTAAAAGGCTAAGAGATCAGTACGAAGAGCTGCAATCCCGACAGAGAGCGCTGATCGAAAATATTTCGGAAGCAGAGAGTCCAACGAAAGAGTTAAACAACAAGCTCGAGGCTCAGCTTTCAAAAAAGGCCGACGCGGAACGCTCTTTGGCGAAGATTAGGTCTTTAATAGATCTTAAAGAGAGGAAAATACTAGAGTCAGAAAAAAGTTTGCAAGACTCGGAGAAAGAACTAGAGAATACCCGAGAAAAAATTGAGAAGGCAAGATTGGCGAAACAGACGGTTCAAGTTAATCAAGCGAATATCAAGGAGCAGTTGTTAGAAAATGATAATTCATTAGAGGAAGTTCTGGACGAATTGAGATCATTAAATCCAGATGAAAGAGAACCCGTTAGGCTCGAAGAAAAATTGGCATACTTGAATAAGAGGATAGAGCGCCTCGGTCCTATCAACTTAGCGGCCCTTGAAGAGTACGAGAGCCAAACCAAGAGAAAAGAATATTTTGATACCCAAAACGAAGATTTAGAAAAGGCTCTAAATACTTTGGAGAGTGCGATCAAAAAAATTGATCTTGAGACAAAGGCTCGATTTAAGGAGACGTTCGATAAGGTTAATACGAAACTGCAGGTTCTGTTTCCTAAACTGTTTGGGGGAGGGAGTGCCCAATTAGAAATGGATACTGATGATTTATTGAATTCTGGGGTAGGGATAATGGCAAGGCCGCCGGGAAAAAGAAATTCTAATATCCAGCAGCTTTCGGGAGGAGAGAAAGCATTGGCTGCGATAGCTTTAGTGTTCTCAATATTTGATTTGAATCCAGCACCATTTTGTTTGCTTGACGAGGTTGATGCTCCGCTGGATGATGCTAATGTAATTCGTTACCTCGACCTGGTTAAAGAGATGTCTAAGACTGTGCAATTCGTTTTTATCACGCATAACAAAATCGCAATGGAAATGGGCGACCACCTTATGGGTGTCACGATGCAGGAGTCTGGCGTCTCAAGGCTAGTTGCAGTAGACATGGATGAAGCCGTTACTATGTTGGCCAGTTAACCTTTTTAGTTGATTCAGGAGAAGCGCTTTGGAATCTGATTTGCGACAATGGCTCCTAATAATAGGGCCTCTGCTTGTTCTAGGCGTTGTTTTGCACGGTTATTATCGAATGCGAGTAAGCAGCAATGACTTAAAAATGAATCTAGATAAATCATTTCTCAATAGAGAACATTTGAATGAAGAAGAAGAAAGAGGATTAGCTAGCAAAGAATTCCCAAACGGGGGGGCAAGAGTGATTGAAAAGAGTAGCGTAGGGGATGACCCCGAGGAGATGGACAATAAACGCGATTTCAGAACGGAAGAGATTTCTCAACACCATAATTCTGCCAAAGATGCCGAAGACGTTAGAGATCTTATAGTTTTAAATATCTTAACAAATTCTGAGAGAATCAAGGGGCAGGAGCTCTTAGAATTTCTTATGGAGAACGAGATTTGTTTTGGAGAGATGGAGATCTTCCATAAATTGGATAGTCAAGGTCAGGTTCTATTTAGCCTCGCGAACGCGATCGAACCAGGCACTTTTGATCTATCGAATATTGATGAGTCTGAGATCCCTGGAGTAACCTTGTTCATGCAAATAGATGGCACAAATCAAGCTGAAAGAATATTTGACGACATGTTAGGTTTGGCACGTGGGATCTCGGAGAAATTTTCGTCCCAAATCTTTGATGGGACCAGAAGTGCCCTCACGCAGCAAACAATTGGGCATATCAGGCAGAATATTCGAGAGATGAAATTTAAAGAAATGGCGTGAAGCAAACCTCAATGGTCGGGGAGAGTTTAAAAGGCATAGAAGATCAGGTCGTTAAGTTACGTGAAAAGATCAATTACCATAATCACAAGTATCACACGCTTGACTCGCCTGAGATAAAAGATTCTGAATTTGATGCCCTTTTTGAGGAACTGAAGTCTCTTGAGGCTCGCAATCCCAATCTTATAACTGATGATTCTCCCACCCAACGAATGGGATCCATTCCTTTAGAGAGCTTCTCTCAGGTAAGACACGAGAGACCCATGCTGTCTTTAGACAATGCATTTACCGAGAAAGATCTAGAGGACTTTGAAAACCGGGTTAGAAAGAATATTTCAGGCAATTCTTTCCCAACCTTTGTTGGTGAACCGAAGATAGATGGCGTGGCTGTCTCTCTTATTTACCAAGAGGGTCGCCTTTCTCGTGCCGCAACTAGAGGAGATGGTTTAATAGGAGAAGATATTACAAAAAATGTGAGAACAATAGGCACTGTTCCTTTGGCGCTTCTAGGAAGTGACTTTCCCCTGACGATTGAAATAAGAGGAGAGATATATATACCGATTCCTGAATTCGAGAATATGAATTTAGCTTTGAGGAAGTTAGGAAAAAAAGAATTCGCTAATCCACGAAACGCTGCAGCTGGATCCCTTCGGCAGCTTGATCCATCTGAGACCGCTAAGCGCCCGTTAAAATTTTTTGCCTACAGTGCTGACTACCAAGACCAAAATGAAATGCCTAGCGAGCACTCAAAAGTCTTAGAAGATTTAGATCACTGGGGCGTAAGGACAAATCCTTTGAGGAAGATTTTAACAGGGAGCTCAGCTTGTTCAGTTTATTACGATCGGCTTGCGTTAGAGCGGCCGGAACTAACCTATGAAATTGATGGAGTCGTTTTTAAAGTAAACTCGCTTTCGCTCCAAAAAAAAATGGGCTTCTTGAGCCGGGCGCCTCGTTGGGCAATCGCCAAGAAATTCCCAGCGGAAGAGGCAGTAACATATATTCAAGCGGTCAAGTTTCAGGTCGGAAGAACAGGCGCTTTAACGCCTGTCGCCCAGCTTGAACCAATCAAAGTGGGCGGCGTTACTATAAGGAACGCATCTTTGCACAATATGGATGAAGTCCGAAGACTGAGGATCCGAATTGGAGACGCAGTTCTAGTGCAGCGAGCTGGAGATGTTATTCCAAAAGTGAAAAAAAGAATAATTGGTCAAAGCAAAGCACAAACTCAAGAAATTGAATTGCCGCTTAAGTGCCCTGTGTGTGGCGGTAATATCATTAGAGATTCTGGGCTGGTAGTAGCCAGATGTCTTTCGGGCTGGAATTGCACAGCTCAAAAAAAAGAGCGAATTAGACATTTTTCTTCGCGTCTTGCAATGGACATTCGAGGGCTCGGAAACAAGATTATTAGCCAACTAGTGGATGAGAATCACGTGGTAAGGATTTCGGACTTGTACAGTCTTGATCACAAAACGTTGTCTTGTCTTGATAGGCTGGGCTCTAAGTCAGCGACTAATATTCTCTTGGCATTAGAAAAGAGCAAAATGACTACTTTCTCAAGGTTTATTTTTGCTCTCGGTATACCTGATGTCGGTGAGTCAACAGCAAAGGAACTGTGTCTTTTTTTTGGAAACCTAGAGAATTTAGCGAAAGCTAACGAAGAGGCCCTCCTACAAGTTCCTGACGTAGGAATGGTAATCGCTTCCAATGTGCGTCAATTCTTTGACCATCAAGATAACTTTGATGTAGTCATGGAGCTTTTAGATTTAGGGGTAACCTGGGACGAGGAAATATCGAGAGAGTATAAGCCACTTGAAGGCCAAGTGATCGTTATCACAGGAACTTTAGAGAATTATTCTAGACAAGAGCTCAAAGAAAAATTGGAACTTTTGGGAGCAACGGTCTCGGGTTCGGTTTCCAAAGGAACTTCTATGGTTATTGTAGGAGAATCCCCTGGTTCAAAGCTAAAAAGAGCTCGTGACTTAGGTGTAAAAATTTTCTCCGAAATAGATTTGAAAGATTTTTTAGAGGAGTACCGTGTTTAAATTGATAATAAGCGCTTTGATTATTTTGTCTTTGGCAGGGTGTGCGTCAGCCCCTCCGAAAAATACATCAAATCTATGTGAAATTTTTACTGAAAAAAAAGGCTGGTACAAAGATTCCAGGAAGGCGTCAAAGAGATGGAATGGAGATATTGCTGTTATGATGGCAATGATTTACCAGGAGTCTTCTTTCAGAGCAAGAGCAAGGCCGCCTAGGAAAAAGATTCTTGGGATAATTCCTGGTCCTAGACCCGCAAGCGCCTATGGCTATGCGCAAGCCATCAATGCCACATGGGATATCTATAAGAAATCGACAGGAAACAAGGGCGCCGATAGAAACAAGTTCAAAGATGCTGTCGACTTTGTCGGTTGGTATAACGATCAGAGTCGCCGAAAAAATCGGATTAAAAAAAATAATGCATATAATCTTTATCTCGCTTATCACGAGGGACATGGGGGATTTGCCAAGAGAACTTTTCGAAATAAGAATTGGCTGAAAGACGTTTCCAGAAAAGTTTCAAAGCGAAGTGCAAGATATAGATCACAACTAAATAGTTGCGAATCTCGTTTAAACCGAGGATTTCTTCGCAAGCTTCTCTTCTAAAGTTTAAGCTAAGCGAGCCTTCGCAGGAGTAGAGATCATTGACAGGCACATCCGAGCAGGAGAGGAAAGCAAGCCAATTCAATTCTTTTTTAGACAAGTATAAAGATTTTGATTTTTCTTTGGCTCTTATAGAAAGAATAGAATTATTCCAGGCCTGCAAAAACTTTACTCCTCTTGTTTTGTCCTTGTCTGGGGCACCGGGTACCGGCAAGACAACGTTAGCCAACGAATTAGCTAATGCTTTTAAGCAGTTTCTTGGCCTTAATTCTGCCTTAGTGTCGTTGGATGACTTCTATTTGTCTAAGGCGGAAAGATCTGGCTTAGCAAAATCAATACACCCTTTGGCAATCACAAGAGGACCGCCCGGTACGCATGACGTAAAGAGATTGATAGATGTTATTAAAAAATTAAGAACGAACTTATCTGCTCAAGCTCCAGTGTTTAACAAAGCGCTTGACGATAGAGTTCACGAAACACGCCTTTTAAAGCCAGCAGGGATAATAATCTGCGAGGGATGGTTTTGGGGTGCTGTTGCTGAACCAAGTTCGGCATTAATAAATCCTGTAAACCGAATGGAAGAACAACAGGATCACCTTGGGATTTGGCGGAAATGGGTTAATAATCAGATAGCTAGATACGAGGAAGCTTTTATTTCCGATATTTCCATTCATCTCCGTGCGCCATCGCCGAAAGAATCAATTGAATGGCGGACGCAGCAGGAAGAAGAAAATCTGTCTTCGAGTGGAGGAAATAAGTCAAATATCACGTTAAATATTGAGAGATTTTTATCTCATTTTGAAAGATTAGTACGTTGGATTGATAAAGATTTTTCGGGCAGGGCAAATATTGAAATTGTTCTAGACAAGCACCACGATATTGCTTACGTCGACCAGCATTAACGAGCGCTTGGCTACACAAAAAAGGCTAAGAAAGACAGAGTTCCCCCAAGTTTGTTGAAAACTTCTTTGGTTATCCTTATGATCGTCACGTTACGCTTTCATCGAATAACAAGGGACTAGTATGGAATTTTCGCTCTCTGATGAACAATCGCTACTAAAAGATAGTGTTCAACGTTACATCCAAAATAGTTACGCCTTTGAAGATCGTCAGCGTCTGATAGGTTCCGAGGCTGGTTTTAGCAGGGACAACTGGAAAAATTTTGCTGAGCTAGGATGGCTGGCACTGCCTTTCTCCGAAGAAGTCGGCGGTTTTGGTGGCACAGCAGTGGAAACTATGATTTTGATGGAGGAGTTTGGCAAGGGTTTGGTCGTCGAACCCTATCTCGCAAGTGTTATCTTAGCGGGATCGGTAATCGAGAAAAGTGAGTCGGAGGTAATCAGGTCAAATGTTCTGAGTGCAATGATGTCAGGAGAGAAGCTCGCTGCGTTAGCTTTTGTGGAGCCGCAAGCGAGATTCAATTTAAGCGATGTCGAAACAAGTGGCAAAGAGAGCGCCGACGGGTTTGTGCTCGACGGATATAAGGCTGTAGTGATTGGAGGGCCTTCTGCAGATTATTTAGTCGTCCCCGCTCGGACCTCTGGAAGTAGAGTTGACGAGGATGGGATCACTTTATTTTTAGTAGATTCTAAGGCTGATGGGGTGTCGTTAAGGAATTATCCGACGATTGATGGTCATCAGGCTTCTGAACTTAATCTTCAGAAAGTTACTGTCGAAGCGGCCAATGTGATTGGCGAGATTGGAAAAGGGTTTCCAATATTAGAGGAAGCGATAGAGAAAGGGATCCTTGCAGTTGGAGCAGAGGCGGTAGGAGCTATGGAAGTACTTTATAAATCTACTGTCGAATATTGTAAAACAAGAGAGCAATTTGGTCAGCCGATAGGAAAATTTCAAGTTCTCCAACACCGTATGGTAGATATGTTTATGGAGCACGAGCAATCGAAGTCCTTGCTTTATATGGCAGCTATCAAGATGAGTTCGGGAGATGAGTCAGAAAGGAAAAAGTCAATTTCGGCATTAAAAGTGCAAGTCGGGAAAAGTGGTCGTTTTGTTGGACAGAATGCGATTCAACTCCACGGAGGAATGGGTATGACCGACGAGCTTAATATCGGCCATTATTTTAAGCGCTTAACTGCTATTGAGACATTATTTGGTAATGTTGATCATCACTTGAAGAAATATTCAAACGTGGCATGAATCTTAGTAAAGGTAGTGAAAACGAGTGGTTCTGGAATGCGGTGGAAACCAAACCGGACAGAGATTCTTTGGAAGTTAAAGGCGCAAATGTAAATTTTTTTTCTTGGAGTGAGGAAGGGCCTGGGCTCTTTTTCGTCCATGGACACAACGCCCATGCAGGCTGGTGGGATTTTATTGCCCCTTCTTTTAGATCAAAATATAAAGTAGTTGCAAGCGATCTCTCGGGAATGGGAGACAGCGATCATCGTGACGCTTACGACAGCGAAACGTATATTGATGAGTTGGTTAAAGTAGCTCAAAAAAATGAATTAGGTGCCGATACAGTCATAGTCGCGCACAGTTTTGGAGGGGTGCTGGCGCTCAAAGCGGCGGCGGCTTTCCCTGAAAGATTCAAGGGTCTTATTCTGCTAGATTCTGGAGTAAAACACCCCGATGACATCAGGCAGTTTGATCCGCCTCGTCTTGGGCGGCAAAAGCTCTACCCAAGCGTCGATGTCGCAGTATCTAGATTTCGTCTTCAGCCACCTCAGCATTGTGAAAACTCCTTTATTCTCAATTACATTGCGAGAAACTCAATAGAGTACGTAGAGGATGGCTTTGCATGGAAATTTGATGATGAGCACCTTCAAAGGATGGCCCCTTTTGACGACTTAGAAGAAGATTTCACTAATCTCAAAACCAAGTGCGCTCTGATTTACGGAGAAAACAGCAAATCATTTTCAAAAAAGAGTGCGGAGCACATGAAAGCATTGCTTCCCGCGCTTGAAGTGAGAGAGCTTAAAGATTCTCAGCACCATCTCTTTTTAGATCAACCTCTAAACTTTATCGAACTCCTTACTGAGACATTGTCGAATTGGTGATTCGATTTCTGGATTTCCTAGCAAGACTCTACTAATCCAGCGGCGCCCATACCCCCACCAATGCACATCGAGACTATGCCATATCTTTTATTGCGTCTTTTCAGTTCACGTATTATGTGCCCCGTAAGCCTTGATCCAGTCATTCCAAACGGATGACCGATTGAGATTGACCCTCCGTTCACATTGTATATATCTGGATCAATCTCTAACTCTTCCCTGCAGTATAGGCATTGAGACGCGAAGGCTTCATTTAATTCAACAAGGTCGATATCAGATAACTTTAAGCCAGCCGAAGAAAGGAGCTTGGGTATTGCGTAAACAGGACCAATTCCCATTTCATCTGGCTCGCATCCAGCAACAGACCAACCTCTGAAGTAGGCCATGGGTGTAATCCCGAGCTCTGTCGCTCTTTCTTCGCTCATTATCAAGGTCATGGATGCTCCATCTGATAATTGTGAGGCGTTCCCGGCAGTCACTGTGCCGTTCTCCTCAAAGGCTGGAGGCAATTTGGTTAGCCCTTCGAGCGTTGTACCGGGCCGATTACATTCGTCGCCTACACAAATCCCATCGACTATCTCAGTTTCTCCCGAGTTTTTATCTAGGATTTTTTCCCATTTTACGTTCATCGGAATGATTTCGTCATCAAAAAATCCTGCCTCCTGCGCTGCTGCTGTCCGTTCTTGGCTTAGCAAGGCAAATTGGTCTTGAGCCTCTCTCGTAACGTTATATCTTCTCGCTACTACCTCCGCGGTGTTCCCCATAGCCATAAATATATCTGGAGATTTTTCTAGTATGAATGGATGGGAATCTGCCTTACCTGGAGTTTGTCGTTGTCCAGCAGAAATTGATTCTACTCCACCAGCGATCATTACTTCCGTATAGCCGCTGGCTATTTGAGTTGCGGCCATAGCGATAGAGTTTAAACCCGATGAGCAGGCTCGGCTTACAGTAGTGCCTGCTACACTGGTCGGTAGATTCGATAGGATTACTGCAAGTCGAGCTAGATTCCCACCCTGCTCACCAATCTGGCTTGCGGCCCCAACTATGACGTCCTCTACTTCCGATGGATTGATTTCTCCGTTTCTTTCAAGTAAGGCATCAATGCAATGTGCAACCTGATCGTCGGGACGAGTAAGGTTAAAAGAACCCCTAAATGACTTTGCAAGGCCTGTCCGAACGCTGTCAACGATTACGACGTCACGCATTACTTTCTCCTTTTAAAAAATCGTTGTTTCTATATCCGCATTGTACCTCAAACTTCGCTTTTAAAATTAGCTATTTGGAATAGATACTTTGGTAAGCTGTAAAACGGAACAATAAATAAGAAACAGAGGATTGGAATGGCGAAAAAATATGTTTTAGCGATTGACCAGGGCACCACAAGCTCCAGAGCGATTCTTTTCAACGCGGATTTTCGAATGCTGGGAGCAGCCCAAGAAGAATTTCGGCAGTATTTCCCTGAAGATGGATGGGTAGAGCATGATCCTGAAGAAATATGGACCTCCACGTTGAGTTCTTGTAAGGAAGTTTTAAAGAAAAACTCAGTTTCAGCCGAACATGTTGAAGCTATTGGAATCACAAACCAAAGAGAAACTACTATAATCTGGGACAGAGAAACAGGGCGCCCTATTTATAACGCGATCGTCTGGCAAGATCGTCGAACAGCCTCTCTGTGTGAAGATTTGAAGGGCGAGGGTTTAGAGAGTCTGGTGAATGAAAAAACGGGGTTGGTTCTCGACCCCTATTTCTCCGCAACTAAAATTAAATGGATTCTTGATAACGTAGAAGGAGCAAGAAGAAAAGCGGAGGCCGGGGGGTTGCTTTTCGGAACCGTAGATTCTTTTCTTCTCTGGCGGTTGACAGGAGGAGATTCACACAAAACCGACATTACTAATGCGTCGAGAACCATGCTGTTTAACATTTATACCCAATCCTGGGATTCTGAGCTGTTGTCGCTTTTCAAGATTCCGCGATCTATCCTGCCGACAGTTCACGATTGTGCCCACGATTTTGGTGTTTCAAAAAAAAAGTTTTTTTCTCGCTCCATTCCCGTTCTTGGAATTGCAGGAGATCAACACGCCGCTCTTGCAGGTCAAAGCTGTTTTAAGCCGGGGATGATGAAAAGCACTTTTGGCACGGGTTGCTTTATGATGTTAAACACTGGAAGTAAGCCAGTCCGATCAAGAAATAAACTCCTTACTACCGTTGCGTATCGGCTAGATGGTCAAATTAACTACGGACTAGAGGGGAGCATATTCGTGGCCGGAGCGGCGGTTCAGTGGTTGCGGGACAAGGTTCACCTTATTTCCTCCGCCGAGAAAACCGAAACTATGGCAAGACGGGCTTCTCCTGATCATGGTTTATACCTGATTCCTGCTTTTACGGGTCTTGGCGCCCCATATTGGGACCCTAATGCCAGGGGTGCCCTTATAGGCTTGACAAGAGATACTTCGGGGGATGACATCGTCAGAGCGACTCTCGAAAGCGTTTCTCTTCAGTGTCGCGATCTTATGCTTTGCATGAGACGCGATGAAGCGCCTTTAACTAGGTTAAGAGTTGACGGAGGCATGGTCAGAAATAACTGGCTGGTTCAGAATCTTGCTGATGTCCTGCAGCTTAGTGTTGACAGACCGAATGTAATTGAAACCACCGCTCTGGGAGTAGCCTATTTTGCTGCGATAGGCGCTAATTTAGTCTCTGGCGTTGAGGAGATTGCAGAAAAATGGGAGTTAGATCAACAATTTTCTCCTTCGATCCTCCCTGAGGTCGCCGATGAATTGTATCAAGGCTGGGTCAAGGCAGTGAAGCGTACTCTGACCAATTAGCTCAGCTACCTTCGACCAGCTGACAAACCAATTCACAAATTTGATCAGCTTCTGCGTCACTTAAAGTTAGTGGAGGGAGAAGCCGGATAACATTGCCGGCCGTTACATTAATTAATAGTTTTTTCTCCAGGGCTCTTTCGACCAAGTGAGAACAGGGTTCATTGAGTTCTATCCCAAGCATTAACCCGATCCCCCTGATTTCTTTTACTATGTTTAAAGAACCTATTCGATCCTCAAAAACTTTTTTCATTCGAAGCCCCAGATCTCTCGCCCTTTCTGGTAGATTTTTTCTCTCGATCTCATCAAGAACTGCGGAAGCTACGTGACTAACTAAAGGGTTGCCGCCAAAGGTGGAGCCGTGGTTTCCCGGTTGCATCAGCTCAGAGGCTTGTCCTCTCGCTAGACAAACTCCTATAGGAACACCGTTTCCTAGGCCCTTCGCCAGGGTAGCGACATCTGGGACAACGCCGTAATTTTGGTAGGAAAAAAAAGAACCAGTTCTCCCGTATCCGGTCTGTATTTCGTCTAGCATCAAAAGCCAGTCTTTTTGGTCGCAGATCTCTCTCAATTCTCTAAGGTATAGATCGTTTGGAATCCTTATTCCACCCTCTCCTTGAATAGGCTCGACGAAAATAGCGACGACGCTTCTATTATTTTCAGCTACTTTTCTAATTGCTTCAATGTCGTTAAACGGCACACGAACAAACCCTTCGACAAGGGGTTCGAAACCTGCGTGAACTTTGCGGCTTCCCGTTGCAGTGAGAGTAGCGAGCGTCCTTCCATGAAAAGCTGAGTCAGCTACGACTATTACTGGATTCTCGATATTCTTCTTATGTCCGTGTAATCGAGCAATTTTTATTGCACACTCATTTGCCTCTGCTCCAGAATTTGCAAAAAACATGTTGTTCATTCCAGATATTCTCTGAAGTTGTGCTGCAAGTTTTTCCTGATTCGGGATTCTATATAGATTAGAAGTATGAATTAACTCACTGGATTGCTTTATGATCGCTTGGGTAACTGCGGGGTTAGAGTGTCCGAGTACCATTACAGCGATCCCAGACAAGGCGTCTAAATACCTTTCTCCGTTTGAATCAACTAACCAAGATCCCTCGCCTTTTACAAAAGCTACCTCTTGTCGCCCATAAGTGGGCATTATTGGAGAACTCATTTCTCGCTTACCAATTAGTAATTTAACTGAGAGATGTTAAACCAAATCTTTGGCTGGAGAAACCGTACAATTTATTCAATAAATACCAGATTAAATAATGGCTGGTGATTTAATTTCGCGATTTATTTATAATCTAAGACCGTAATTTAAAAACTGTTTCTTAGGAAGTAGGCTGCATATGGAAGTTCACGAAATAATTAAAGAGCAGATAGCGTCAAACCAAATATTGATTTACATGAAAGGATCTCCAAATTCTCCTCAATGTGGCTTCTCGTCTCAGGCGAGTCAGGCTTTAATGAGTTGCGGAGAACCGTTTTCCTACATTGACATCATAGCGAATCCAGAAATAAGAGCTAATCTGCCTGAAATATCAGATTGGCCAACTTTCCCGCAGCTCTTTGTAGATGGAGAGCTTGTAGGAGGGTGCGATATAATTCTAGAGATGTTTGAGAGCGGCGAGCTGCACGAGTTAATTAGAGAAGCTACTTCAAGCCAGAAGCCGATTGATTAAAATTTCTGGCAGTTTAAGAACGCTTCTATTTTTTTGCGTTTAAACTAAAGCAAAAAGTTGTAGATTAACTCTCATGGGAGAGCCGCTTCCATTGGTTCACTATCTGACAAAATAGTGCAGCAGTTTTATTGCAATCGTACGAGGCTGAGTGAGCCTCGTTGCTGTTAAACGAAATCCCTGCAGCTTCACAAGCCTTTGCAAGAACAGTCTGTCCGTAGGCAAGACCAGCAAGCGTTGCGGTATCGAATGTAGAGAAAGGATGAAAAGGATTTCTCTTGATTTCGCTCCGCTCAGCCGCTTTGCATAAAAAGGAATGGTCGAAACTCGCGTTATGAGCAACAACGATTGCACG
>CAJYCI010000033.1 GCA_913428515.1 uncultured Gammaproteobacteria bacterium
TTTATGTTTCGGTGCAAACGAAATTCGTTGGCGCCAAGAAAAGGGAAGCCTCTGACTGGCATGTGCTCATACCAAGCTTGATAGGCGGCCGTTCTCTTTTCTATTGTTTCCTTTGAATTATCCTCAACTGCGTCGTGATTATCGATCATAGTAAAAAAGGGGATCTGGGCGTGGGCGTTTTGTAGATGCTCTTCTGTTTTGTATAAAGCGTGCCGCAATCTGAATCCCTCTAGAGATTCTGGCGCGCTTTCTGTTTCATGCCTTCTAAAATTTTCTCCGAATGAAGTGTCATAAATATAATCTCCTAGATGCAAAATGAAGTCGGGTTGGTCCGCTATCATGTGATCGTAAGCCACAAAATAACCGTGAGCGTAATTTTGACAAGAGGTTGTCACAAACTTTAATTTGTCGGACTCGTTGCTGAATAACGGCAAAGTTTTTGTTCTTCCAGTTCTTGAGAAGTAATTGCCGCATTGGAATCGGTACCAATAAACTTGATTTGGCTCTAGACCAGAAATATCAATGTGCACTGAGTGAGCTAGCTTCTCGGACGCCGAAATCCATCCACTTCTGATTATTTTTTTCATTTTTGGATCACGAGATAGCATCCATGAGACGGGGATTTCCGATGGGCCAAGGCCCCCGTCAGGTTGTGAAGGATCCGGAGCTAAACGAGTCCATAGAACGAACCCGTCGGCTGTACAATCACCCGAAGCGACACCTAAAGAAAAGGGCGACGCCTTAAATTTACGTTGCTCATCACCAGCCGATTTAATCGGTAGAGCGGCCGCCATGATAGATGAAAGTATAAAGTTCCTGCGTTTCATACGCGCCTGCGAGATTTCGTCCTAATACAGAATATAACGGCTTGAGTAGTGCGAACAGTTAAATCTGCAGTTTTACAAAAATCGGATATTAAAAGTAAAACCTCTTAGCCTATAATGCCGTAGAATGAGAAAAAAACTGGTTAGAAGAAATGAGCAACTTACTTGACAAGCTGTTTGAAAGAACCAAATTAAATCGACGGTTACATTGGACGACCATCGCCTCCGAGAAGACTTTGCTTGCGGTCATTGGATGTCTAACTGTGCTCGCAAGTATTGACTATATCTGGGATATGTTTCAGGCGATGTCGATCACGCTGCCTGATCTGTTCATGCTTTTTATTTACGCTGAGATTATCGGCATGATTGGAGCTTTTTATTCAACCAATCGAATCCCTGTAACTCTTCCTATCATCATTGCTATGACCGCGTTATGTAGATTAATCGTCATGCAAAGTAAAGATATGGAACCGACAATTCTTTTGGCGGAGGCAGGTGCCGTTCTTATTCTCTCGGCAGCGGCTTACCTTATGAGTCTAAAAGATAAGATTAGCTTGAAAAAATTGGAAGAGACTGACACTTAGAAGATTTCAAAAAAGAAGACTATACCTCTCTTTGTTATTCTCGGTGGAGGCCTGGTGAAAGAGAAGACTTTTGATTTAAAGGAGTTTGAACTCCAATCGGATGTCGTCCTCGACATCACGTTAAGTTACGTGTTGGTTGGTGAGGTCAATAAAGAAAAAGACAATGTTATTCTCGTTCTCACATCTTACTCCGCTACACACGAAGATGCCCTAGATCTGATCCCAGACCCAGACTTTCTAGACACCTCCGAGTACTGCTTTATCATTATAAATATGATGGGCAATTC
Source organism: uncultured Gammaproteobacteria bacterium (assembly GCA_913428515.1). GTDB lineage: Bacteria > Pseudomonadota > Gammaproteobacteria > Pseudomonadales > Azotimanducaceae > UBA9659. The sequence goes on from CAJYCI010000033.1 coordinate 1,696, forward strand.
TGCTTCGACCTCCCCTAGTAATGCAGAGAAACCTTTTGATGGCCCTAGGTTTCCTACCGTAACGATTCGTGACAACGTTCGTGCTCAACATAGGCTTGTCACCCAAGAGCTGGGCATTACTAGATTGCGATTGGTGATGGGGTATAGCATGGGTGGATTGCAAACTTTTGAGTGGGGCTGTCAGCACTCCGATATGGTAGATTCTATACTCCCCATTTGCGGAGCAGCGAGAGTCTCAAGGCATAACTGGCTGTTTTTAGAGAGCGCGAAAGCAGCGCTTCAAGCGGATCAGAAATTCGAGGGCGGAGACTATAAAGAAGCACCCGAGGTCGGCATGGACGCTTTTGCAAAAGTCTACGCAGCTTGGGCTTTCTCTCAAGATTTTTTCCGAGAAGAGCTTTATAAAAACTTGGGAATGGACTCGGTTGAAGAAGTTATCTTGTTTATGAAAAGCTACTTTGGTCGAAGAGAACCGAATGATCTGATGACCATGATTGAGACCTGGCAGTCTGCGAACATAGCTCATAATAATGAACATAGAGGTGACTTTGAGGGCGCTTTAAGAAATATCAAATGTAAAGCCATTGTTATGCCGGGTAGCACTGATCTTTATTTTCGGGTTGAAGATAGCGAAAAAGAAATCAAATATATGCCGGATGCGGAACTGAGAGTTATAGATTCAAAGCTTGGCCACGTTGTGGGCAGCGGAATGGATCCGTTTGGCAAACGACGAATCGGCTTGGCGATCAAAGATCTTTTAAGCTAAGTGATTTCTAATTGACCGCGTTAGACAAAAAAATTCAGTTATGGGGTGTTGGAACTGCCAGAACGATGCGTGCTCATTGGATGTTGCATGAGCTGAGTCTTCCTTATGAGACCGTCCCTATAAAGGCTCGATCTGGAGAAACCCAGGAGGTTTCTTATCTCGATATCAATCCGAAAGGGAAGATCCCAACGCTAGTCCACGAAAAATTTGTTCTATCGGAGGGTTTTGCAATTTTAAGGTACTTGAGCCGCCTAACTGGCAATCCGGAGAAGGACTCTTTTCAGCTATCTTTGGAAGGACAAGCAATTTATGACGAGTGGGCTTCTTTCATTTTAATGGAGCTCGATGCCGCATCGCTCTACGTAATTCGAAGACACAAAGACCTTGGAGAAATATACGGCGGCTCTTCAGAAGCAGTAAACTCAGCTGAAAAGTATTTTGAAAAAATGTTGGTCACTGCATGCCGAGAAATAGATTTTACCGGTTATCTTTGGGGCGATCGATTTTCTGAAATAGATATTTTATTTACCACAGTCTTAGATTGGGCTCATTTTGCTGGCATAAAGCTGGAGGGCAAATTGGTGCGCTACGCTCGGCGTATGCATTCGAGACAAGCCTACCGGCTAGCTTACGATGTTAATTACGCCTGACTTGAAGTTTATTAATATCTTATAAACCTGTCGAGCTTAGGTTGGTTCTCGGGCTTCTTCAGCTTATGCTAGGACTAAGAAAAACTTTTGGTATTTAAGTATCTTTCGTAATTTTTTAGATCGGCAAGCAGCTGCTAACAGTGATTCCTCCGAGGGTCACATCGGTGTTTTTCTCTCAAGAATGTCATGGGGACTCTTCCCTCCCGAAACTGAGAAAAAAATCTACTGGTGGGGGTTTCCTAGCATTGGACTTGGTGCGGTCAACGAATTTCTCAGCATGTTCTTGCTTTATTATTATAATCAAATACTTGGATTATCGGCTGCTTTAGTAGGATTGGCCTTGTTTATTTCGGTGGTTTTCGATGCGGTTTCAGATCCGGTGATCGCTTACTGGTCCGATCGTCACCAGAGTGAGTTTGGCAGGCGGATACCGTTCATGTTTGCCGCTATAGTTCCTATGAGTTTGAGTCTACTTGCCCTCTTTGTGCTCAACCTTGGTGACGCAGATTGGATTTTATTCGGTCAACTGACCGTATTAATCGTTGTTTTTCGAGTTTCTCAAACACTTTTTTTTGTGCCACGGATGGCCTTAGGTGTTGAACTATATAAGGACTATATTGAGAGGAACCGATTAATAAGTGTAGGACAAGTTTTTGCATTAGCAGGAATTTCTTTTTGTATGGCTCCCATCCTGCTTCTCATGCCTGATTGGGATCAGGCACATCTGTATCCTTGGGCTGCTTTATGGGTTGCATTTTTATTGGGTTGGTCCGCTGTCATGGGTGCATCAAAACTCAGTGCCGTTGAGAAAAATTCTTTTCAATCGAATCGCTTTGGGAAAGCCTCTGGATTTTCTTGGAAACAGTTGCAACGAGAAGCAAGCGCGCTCTTCTTAAATAAGAACTGGATGACACTACTTTTTGCATTTTTATTTTTTAGTTTAAACGGTGGTATTCAAGGGGGAGATGCGATCTATTTTAACAACTACCTCTTTAAATTTAGTCCTTCTGATCTTTTCTGGAGTGGTCCGCTTATGGTCGGCGGTGCTTTGGTAGCTGCTCTTTTGGTGTCTGAGGTCTCAAAAGGAAAAGATAAGCGAACGCTTGTGATAATTTCAGGGAGCATGAGTTTAGTAATTGCTCCCTTGCTAGTTGGATTAATGGCTGCTGAGCGATATTTTGGGTTTGACCTGCTTCCAGACGCGGGCGGCGGAGTATTAAGTCCATTGTGGTGGCTTTGGGCTTTCCACGGATTTCTTAACGGCGGAGTTTGGGTCTTTTTTTTCATTATTGTACAGTCTATGTTTGCGGACGTGGTTGAGGAACATCAATCGATGACCGGTTCAAGGTCAGACGGGCTGGTGCTTGTGGGAAGCAATATTGTTACTAAATTGGTTGGGAGTGTGGGAGTGCTGCTTGCCGGAGTGATCATAAAATGGGCAGGCTTTGACGAAGCAAGCAGTCTGGAATTGAAGGAAATGGCCGTATATAACTTAGCAACAATAAAAGTAGCGTTTTCTCTCTTTTTAGTTCCCTTAGGCCTGCTCTGTCTGACAAGATATTCTTTGTCTGAGGAACAGCATTTAAGAAACTTGCGTAATCTAGGTTATGAAAAGGAGACCTGATTACAGGAAGATCTCGTTTGGTAATAAATTTAACTTAATATTGAGGAGAGAAAAAAATGACAGTCACGGCGGTAACAAGTTGGGAGGGAACACCAGAAGCCATCGAAAACCTAGTATTAGGATCAAAAGCCTCAGCGCCTGTTCACAAGGAAATGGGAGCGAAAAATCCGCGTCTATGGAGAGCGGTCGCAGGTGGTGGAATGGAATCTGCTTTTTACTCGTTAGAGTTTGAGAGTCATGCCGCGCACGGCGCCTTTAATGACGCAATGATTGGTTCCGAGTGGTGGAATGAGCAAATAATTAAGGCTGCCGGATCAGCTTACCCGGCGTTAAAGAATTTAGGAACGACAGTTTATTACGATGCGATTGAAGTTTGATAAAAAGGCGAGCCCCTGAAGGGGGCTCTTCCCCAAAAAAATCAATCAGTGTTGTCGAATTGTTCCTCTATTGTCGCAAAATTTCTGGTGCTGCAAGAGGCCGCTCTGTTAAATATCGCCATGCCTTTGTCTCCACCCCCTTCCGCAAACCATCCCTGAAACCCCTTGCCCATCTCTTCAAAGTTCGGCCAGACAGTCATTAAGGCAAAACTGCCTGGCGTCATATCTCCGGAGAATGGCGTAAATATCCATTGACCAGCCTTACCTTTTATCGATTCGGTGTATTCCTCTACGATTTTTGTAAGCTGTCGAACTTCGTTCATGGTTTGCCCTTCGTTAAGCTGACACATCCAGAACTCGGCGACTGCCGAATTGCTTGTGTTTGGGCTATGGTCATCTGCATAAGCGCTGATTGAAAAAATCATACAAATTGAAGCGAGTGCTGAGAAAATCTTTTTCATGTTATTTAACCTCTGTTCTTAAAGCGCCGACAAAGCCTTTAAACTACGCCAAAAGCAAGCATTGCGTCCGCCACCTTTACGAAGCCGGCTATATTGGCACCTTTGACGTAATCACAACCGCCGTTACTTAGATGCCCCTTTCCATATTCAGCGCAGGTATCGTGGATTCCTTTCATAATATCTTTCAATTGATCTTGAAGTTGATCTTCTGACCAGGAAATGCGACCTGAATTTTGACTCATCTCTAATCCTGACACAGCGACACCTCCCGCATTCGACGCTTTCCCGGGCGCGTACAAAATTCCAGCATCTTTGAAGACATGAACTCCATCTAGATTTACTGGCATATTCGCACCTTCGCTAACCGCCATACAGCCATTTTTGATCAATGTTTTAGCCTGTTCTCCATCCATTTCGTTCTGGGTAGCGCAAGGTAGCGCTATGTCGCAGGCAATGCTCCAAGGTTTTTCTCCTGCGTGCCAAGATGATCCGCTGAATTTATCTGCGTATTCTGAGAGAGGGGCGCGAGCGACGGTTTTTTGATGCTTCACCCAATCGATTTTTTCCTGAGTCATACCATCTGGATCATGAACAAAGCCTTGGGAGTCTGACAGTGTAATTACTTTGCCTCCTAGCTGCAGGATCTTCTCTGCCGCATGAGTAGCGACATTTCCTGATCCAGAAATAACCGCTGTTTTACCTTCGCAAGAATCTGATTTTGTGCCAAGCATGTTTTGCATGAAGTAAACGGCTCCGTAGCCCGTAGCCTCTGTTCGGACCAAGCTGCCGCCAAATTCTAATCCTTTGCCAGTAAGCACTCCGGTGAACTTATTGCTGATTCGCTTGTATTGACCAAACATATATCCAATTTCACGTGCACCTACCCCAATATCTCCCGCTGGAACGTCGGTGTCTTCGCCTACATGCCGGTATAGCTCAGTCATAAACGATTGACAAAAACGCATGATTTCGTTGTTTGATTTTCCTTTGGGATTGAAATCTGACCCGCCTTTGCCTCCGCCCATCGGCAGACCAGTGAGCGAATTTTTGAAGGTTTGCTCAAAAGCGAGGAATTTCAAAATACTTTGATTCACGCTCGGATGAAAACGCAATCCCCCTTTATAGGGGCCTATAGCGTTGTTGTTTTGAACTCTGTAGCCTCTTTGAACTCTGATGCTCCCATTGTCATCTTCCCAGCAAACACGAAAGCTAATAACTCTGTCAGGCTCAGCAATTCTTCTAAGAATTTGGGCTTCATGGTAATGAACTTTGTCTTCCATGAAGTCGTAGATGTCTTCTGCAACTTCCCGAACGGCCTGAATAAATTCTGTTTCTCCAGAGTTTCTTCGTTCAACTCCTGCCATAAACTGCTCAAGATCTACATGGTCCGCTACGCTCATACTGCCTCTCCCGCGCCTAAATTTGATTGATAGCGGACTAAAACATGTTTTCAGGTTTTTTGGAAGTTATAACCTGCAAGGTTCTGCCTGTTGGTATTTTGGGACAAACAACAGCATATCGGGCAGCGCGATAATAAGTTTATTTCAGTTAGGAACTAATCCAGAAGCAATGACAAGTCGACTGCTTTAATATTTTTAGTCAGCTCTCCCATAGAAATAAAATCGACTCCTGTTTTTGCAATTTCAAGCAAATTATTGGCGTCGCTGATCCCGCCTGAGGCCTCCAATTTAACCTTTTTTTCTGCAATTTCTACTGCTCGAACCATGTCCGATATTGAGAAATTGTCTAACAATACCCAATCGGGTTTGTGCTCTAATGCGTCTTTCAACTCATCAATTGTTTCTACCTCGATTTCGATTCTTACCGAGCTATTAACCTTTTGAGCTCTTCTTATCACATTTGAAATCCCGCCTGCAGCTTTGATGTGGTTTTCTTTGATCAAGAAAGCATCGAAGAGACCTACTCTATGGTTTTGGCCACCTCCAATTTTGACGGCATATTTCTGAGCTAGCCGCAGCCCCGGAATCGTTTTCCGTGTGTCAAGGAGAGCGGTATTCGTTTCTTTGATTTTCTCTGTCAAACTTCTAGTTTTTGTCGCAACGGCAGAGAGAATCTGCAAGAAATTAAGCATGGTGCGTTCAGCAGTTAAAATACTTCGGGCTTTTCCTTCTAATCTAACCAACACTTCCCCAGAGCTTGCGTGTTCGCCATCATCGAACTGCCATCTGGTTTTGACTTCGGGGTCGACTTGAAAGAGAGTTTCCTCTGCCCAGGCCTTTCCGCATAGCACTGCCCGTTCTCTGGTGATTATTTTCGCGGAGGCTTTTGTAGATTCTCCGATTAATTGCGCAGTTAGATCGCCATCCCCTACGTCTTCAGCCAGAGCCTGTTCCACCGTATTTTTAAGGTCAAAAAAATAGTCCATTTGTTCGCTCTATATGTACTTTTGCCTTAGGGTTAGAGTCTTTCCTGCTTGGGTGAATTCTATTTTGCTGAGCGCACTCATGCCCAAAAGGATGGCTCCACTTGACATGCCGGGATTGATACTGGCCTTAATATTACTTAAGGTTATTTTCCCAATTTCAAGTCTCGCTATATTCGTTTCGTGAATTACCACTCTCCCGTTGGCAGTGATAGCAACACCTTGCCTCCCAAATTTTAATTTAAGCTCCCGAGCTTTGGATTCAGGTATCACTACGTCGGTTGCGCCGGTGTCTAGAAGAAATGTTACTTTTTCGCCATTTATCTTCCCACCAACCACATAATGTCCTTGTCGATTCTGGACTAGCGGAACTTCAATCGCGTTGGTGAATACTCTTGTCTCGGGAGAACCGTTGGGGTTTTGTTTTTTTTGTTCTACGCCAGAAAAAAAATAGGTCAGCATTATCATTCCGCCCACCAAAGATGCAGTCATCATTGCTTGTCCCGTGCGTTTTGTGTTCATTAATAAACTGGTATAAATAGTTTCGACCATTAACATGATAAGACTAAAGTAGATTCCCGTCGATTGGATTTAAGGTGAGAGTTTGAAGATCAAAGACCACTTGTTGACTGCTGCCCGGTTTATACATAGTCCCAATCAAGATGAGCGATTATCTACCGACTTAATTTTAATCGTGATACATGGAATCAGTCTTCCACCAGGCGATTTCGATTCAGACGATATAATCTCACTATTTACAAATCGGCTAGATTGCTCAAGGGAAGCGTATTCAGATTTACTAGATGTAAAAGTAAGTAGTCATATTCTTATAAGGAGAGACGGTGAAATTATCCAGTTTGTTCCCTTCAACCGAAGGGCTTGGCATGCGGGAGAATCGAGTTTTAACGGAATGACCGGGTGTAACGATTTTTCGATAGGAATTGAGCTCGAGGGAACTGATGATACTCCGTACTCAAAAGAACAGTATCTTTCTTTGAATTCAGTTATTGACGTAATTCATTCAGAGTATGGCTCCTTGTCGCTTAAAGGGCACAGCGATATCTCGCCAGGACGGAAAACTGATCCTGGCAGTTGCTTTGATTGGTCTAAAGTCAGGCTATCCGAGCCCAAGAGACCATCGTCTTGAAATGGTCTTTTTTCTTTTGCCTCTTTTGGTTTTTTGCCAGCAGTTCGCACTCGGAGGGGCCCACCGTAACAGATGATTTAGGCAGGTTAATCGGTGTTGACGAACCTCCGAAGTCCATTGTAAGTCTGTCGCCGCACTTAACTGAACTGCTATTTGATCTTGGTGTGGGTCATAAGGTTGTTGGTACAGTTAGGTTTTCTGATTATCCAAACGCAGCTAAATCCATAGCAAGGATTGGTGATGCCTCGGCACTAAATCTCGAACGCATCATTCAAATGCAGCCGGATTTAGTAATAGCTTGGCTTTCTGGGGGTTCTTTTCAAAGTGTCGAACTCTTAATCGGATTGGGCTTTAAAGTTTACGTGAACGAAATCAGCACTCAAAAAGACATTGCATCCTCTATAGAAAAACTAGGTGTTTTGATAGGACAGAAGAAACGAGGGTTGGAGCTATCTCACAAGTTCTCAGAAAAAATCACTGGGATTAAAGAATTAAGAATGGATATTCCCTCCCCTTCAGTTTTTTTTCAGCTTGGAGAGGGAGATCTATTTTCGTTTAGTAAGCAGCACTTTTTAGGGAACGCCATAGAAATTTGCGGCGCACGAAACATATTTTCGGATGAGCCCACGCGCGTTCCCCGAGTTTCCTTTGAGTCTGTCGTGAGAAAAAATCCGGATCTCATCATTCTTTCTGGGAATAGTTCTGATACATTAACGAAATCACGAAAGAAATGGCAAGACATAGGCTGGGGCCACAAATTACGCTTTGTCGATGCCAGCGAACTCTTCTTGCCTTCTCTAAGGTTCGCAACAGGACTAGAAAAGCTGTGCTCTGCACTTCACGAATCTTAGTAGCATAGCAATATAAATTAATTTCTGTTGAGCTAACTCCGTCGCCATAAAACTTCTTCTTTTCCAGATTTGGCTGCCGCACTTCTAGCGGCAACAAAGAGCAGGTCTGAAAGTCTGTTAAGAAATTTGAGCGATTCTTTGTTTACTTTCTCCGTTTGGCTAAGCGCAATCGTTTCTCTTTCTGCCCTCCTACAAATAGCCCTTGCCATGTGACAGGCTGCAATTAGCCTCGATCCCCCGGGAAGAATGAAATTTTCTAAAGGTTTGAGTTCCTCGTTCAGTTCATCTAAATAGTTTTCGATTTTATCGACGTGCTCAGGTTTTATGATAGTGAAACCAGGTATTGAAAGTTCCCCGCCTAAATCAAAGATACGATGCTGAAGGTCCCGAAGCATGTTAGCTACAGGAGCCAGTTCTAGTCTCTTTTCTGTGATCATTTCCTCGATGGCCACCCCAATAGCGCTGTTCAGTTCGTCGATTGCGCCAATGGCGCCGATTCTAGGATGGGTTTTCTCTATGCGAGTCCCGTCCCCCAGGCCTGTTTGACCGGCATCCCCAGTTTTTGTGTAGATCTTCGATAGTCTCTTCCCCATATCTCTACTCTCCTAAAAACTAAATACTACCTGATCGACCTTTTGTGCAGCATTTTGATAAGAATATTTTTTACCATTCTATCTGATTGGCGACTTAAACTATCTTTATTCTTTTCTGCTGAAATAGAAATCACTATTCTTTGCTCTTTTTAAGTTGTTCGGATACAAAATAAAGAGCATTTAATCTATATTAAGTTGTACAAAAATTTCTTTATAAAAAGAATAAGGGGAGATTATGCCTTCGTTCGATATGGTTTCTGAAGTCGATTTTCACGAAGTAACAAATGCGATTGATCAGGCAAATCGAGAGCTCAAGACTAGGTTTGATTTTCGGGGGGTCAGTGCGAAATTCGAGCTTTTTGATGGTTTGGTAAAATTAAGCGCCGAGGCAGAGATTCAGCTCGACCAAATGCTTGACATATTGAAAGAGAAATTTTCAAAAAGGTCCATAGATCCAATGGTTTTAGATTCAAAAGGGAACGATCACATCGGGAAATTGCTCTACAGGGATTTTTCCATTCAACAAGGTATTGATCCTCTGATAGCGAAGCAGGTTGTAAAAATGGTCAAGGGCGAAAAAACAAAGGTTCAAGTATCTATACAGGGAGAAAAGATTCGGTTTAGCGGGAAAAAAAGGGATCAGCTACAAGAGATAATTGCGATGATGAAAGAGGCAGATTTTGAAATACCGCTTCAATTTCAAAATTTCAGGGACTAGTGTCTATCTTTAATCAACATTTTTCTTGGTTTCCAAAGAAATCTTTAGAGGTTTATAACGATCGAGCAGTAATTTCGATGTTGCCGCTTGGCTTTTCTGCTGGACTTCCTTTTCTTCTAGTCTTTTCAACACTAAGTGTCTGGCTTGTTGAAGAGGGGGTTTCTAGAACAGCAGTTGGATTTTTTGCGTGGGTTGGTATTACCTACTCGATTAAATTCTTATGGGCACCCCTAATTGATTCGGTTCAAATCGATTTCCTTTCGAGGAAACTTGGCAGGCGTCGTTCTTGGATAATTATCGGCCAGATTGGAGTAGTTGCTGGTTTATCGCTAATGGCAATTTTTGGTCCCAAAAATCTTGTTTTGTTTAGTGTTTTTGCTCTTTTAGTTGCTTTTTCTTCTGCGACACAAGATGTATCCATCGATGCGTACAGAATTGAGGCGGCGAGCAACGAATCTCAGGGAGCAATGACGGCATCTTATGTTTTTGGCTATCGTCTGGCGCTCCTTGTTGCTGGTGCTGGAGCTCTTTACGCAGCAGCTCTTGTTTCTTGGTCTTTTTCTTATTTTTTAATGGCGGGGCTCATGTCTGTCGGAATCCTGTTGGTCTTTTTCATGGTCGAGCCCATTCCACCTGCGATGTCTCAAGACAGCACCGCTCCAAAACCTCTCTTCAGCCGGCTAAGAGTAGCCGTCATAGGCCCAATTACCAATTTTTTCCTTCGGTATAGGACTTACGCGATTGGTATATTGATTTTTGTCGCTGTCTTTCGTTTGAGCGATATAACTATGGGAATGATGGCTAACCCCTTTTTCATAGATCTTGGTTACACGAAAATGGAAATAGCGAATGTTGCCAAGGTTTACGGCTTCTTCATGACAGTTTTCGGTGCCTTTATCTGTGGTTTGTTTGTTTCAAAAATTAGTATTTTCTTGTCTTTATTCATTGGAGGAATAATAGTTTGCTTGAGCAACTTGCTCTTTTATTTTTTGGCAGGATCTGAACCAAAGCTGTTTTATCTTGTAACGGTTATTTCTTTTGATAATTTCGCTGGTGGCTTTGCATCCACAGCATTCATAGCCTATTTATCTGGTCTTACAGACAAATCATATACAGCTACCCAATACGCGCTTTTCAGTTCTCTCATGACGTTGCCAGGGAAGTTTTTCTCGGGTTTTTCCGGTTTGCTCGTCGATTCATTTGGATACCAAGATTTTTTTATCATCTCTGCAGTCGTAGGTTTGCCTGGTATCTTAATGGTGGTTTGGCTATTTTCCATAAATCAGCAACTTACTAAAAACAGCGTTTGAAGCCCGTTGCAGGGCTTGAAATCGATTTATAGTCAATATTTAAGGATTTATGGCCATTCGGTCTTGACTCTGGGAATTCCGTCCATATTATTAGCACTCTCGGAAGGGGACTGCTAACAGCTTGGAAAATACCGTTTCAGCGGAGAAGTTGTGAAAAGGTCCCAAGTCGGGGGGAAATGCTGCGAACCCGCAGCGTTCGTTAATTTTAGTAGGAGATCAGGAGAAACGAATGAGTATTCGTCCATTACAAGACCGTGTGGTAGTGCGTCGCACGGAGGAAGAGACTACGTCTGCAGGCGGAATAGTTATTCCCGATTCTGCAGCTGAGAAGCCCTCGCAAGGCGAAGTGATAGCGGTTGGACCAGGAAAGAAGTTAGACAATGGTTCTCTGCAGGCCGTCGATTTAAAATCAGGTGACAAAATTCTTTTCGGCCAGTACTCGGGAAGCACCGTTAAAATAGATGGCGAAGAGCTGCTAATCATGAATGAAAGTGAAGTGTTCGGCGTCATCGAATAAATCATTTTGCATAATTTAGAAATTTAAGGGAAAGATAGTTATGACAGCTAAAGATGTGAAATTTGGTGATACAGCCCGCAGAGGTATGCTTGCCGGTGTGAACACCCTAGCAGATGCGGTAAAAGTCACTCTAGGTCCTAAGGGCCGAAATGTAGTGTTGGATAAATCGTTTGGCGCGCCGACTGTAACAAAGGATGGTGTGTCCGTCGCGAAAGAAATCGAATTGTCTGATAAATTCGAAAATATGGGTGCGCAAATGGTTAAAGAGGTTGCCTCGCAGACTTCTGATGTAGCCGGAGATGGCACGACAACGGCCACCGTTTTGGCTCAGTCAATTTTAAATGAAGGCCTTAAATCGGTCGCCGCTGGTATGAATCCAATGGATCTGAAAAGAGGTA
>CAJYCI010000034.1 GCA_913428515.1 uncultured Gammaproteobacteria bacterium
AGCAAACAATATATTAATAGTTTGCGATCTTTTGTATTTGAACTTGATGCAATTAAGGAAGAGCAGAAATAAATTATAAATGATGCACCAAACGCTCCAAGAATTGGATAAACACCCTGTGAAATTGTATCTAGCAAGGTTGCTCCAGCAATAAGCCAAGGTATCCCATACAGAAGATAGTTCATGCTTATTTCACTAAGCATGAGGAGGCTAGATATTAATACAAGGTTAGCAATACCACTTCTTTCAAAGGTTTTTATAAGCAACTTAGATATGAAAAATAATGGGGCAGAGAATGCTGGCGGAGAGGGCAATGGAAGTGTGGTTGCCAGCTATATGGGCGGTAAGCTGGTTGTCGATGGAAATCGCAATGTGATCTTTTTTAAGGGATCAGGAAAGGAATGGGCTAGAATTCGTCGCTTGATTGAGCAGATCGATCAACCGATTCCTATGGTTCTAATTGAGGTGCTGTTGGTAGAGCTGACCCTCAGTGAGGGAGAAAACTCAGGAGTCGAATGGCTTTTTCGTAGTAAGGTAGGAGACTATGGCTTGAGAGGCAGCACTAGGGGCGGGTTATCCCTCAGTGGCAACGGACTATCGCTCGTTATGGATAGTGCAGGCGAGACGCGAGCGATAGTTAACGCTTTTTATCAGAACGATAAAGCATCGATCCGCTCTTCCCCAAAGCTTTTGGTCAAAAGTGGAGAGACCGCTCAGATTGAAGTTGGAAATGAGATCCCTATTCTGACGCAAAACGCGCAGTCCATTGAGTCGATTAATGCACCGATTCTTCAATCGGTTGAGTATCGGAAAACGGGGGTTTTGCTATCGATCAACCCAGTAGTTCAGGCCAGCGGGCTTGTTGATCTGATTATTTCTCAGGAGCTCAGTGAGCAGCAGTCAATCGGGGCGCTTGGCTCGCCCGTTATTCTTCAGAGATCTTTGGAGACGGCGCTCGCTATTAAAGACGGAGGGTCAATTCTTCTTGGAGGGCTCATATCCGATAATCAGATTGAAGCTAAGAGAGGGCTTCCTGTGTTGTCGAAGATCCCGCTTTTAAATAAGCTGGCGTCTGTAGACACACAAAACACGGCAAGAACAGAGTTGCTCATGTTAGTTAGCACCTTTGTGTTAAAAGATAACCAGAGTGCAGTTGAAATTACGGAGACGCTGAAAAAGCGTTTTGACGCAAATTTAGATTAATCCAAATTTTATGCCCGCACCTTTAAGCCGAGCTGATGCGATTTTAGACGCAAGACGTCCTTTAGATGGCGTGAAAACGTTCATTTGAACTTTGTCCAGGGCGGAAATTAATTAAACAAATAATGTTGATTCTGGGTCTGGAGCTGGTTATTATGCTTCTTCTGACCACCATGGAGTCAGGAGACTTTTCGCCTCCTTAACTTGGGGGGTGGAGAAAAAAAATATAATTTAGGAGATTCATGCATGAATTTTAAAAGAAATGCTTTACGCACAGTTGTTGCAGCGGCCGGGCTAGCAGGTGCCGTTACAGCGAGTGCTGGAACGTGGGCGCCAGCGGGTGCGGGTGCCCCTGTTTTCGCGACTGAACTTTTTGGGGCTACCACCCCTGACATTACACCTACTGCTGCTGTCTACACCATGGCTAACGTCATAGCCTCAAGCTCGCAAGCCAGCATAACTTACACTTTGACAGGCGGCACATGGGGTGGCACTGGTTTGTCCTCCTCCTCATTGGCTTACTTAAGTATCGCTGGTGCGGGTGTTGCTACTACTGCGTTGGTTGACGGCGGGGCAAACACCGATTCAACGGCTACCTTCAGGGTGACTGTTGCCATCACGACTACTTCGACTGATACGTTCACTCTGACTTACGGTATCACTGGAGCCACAGGAATGGCTACCGCGTCTACGACTAACGGTCCCACACTTGCGTTCGGCATTGTGGACACTCTTGGTAGCGTAGACACCAGCGGAGCCGCTGGGGTAGTAGCAGCGTCTGCCGCCGGCGTCACAGCAGCCGGTGCGGCGAATGCAAGTCCAAGTTTGATCGACGTTACGAATAGCAGCACTCAGTTCACTGGAGCTTCCACTCTCAGCTACAACGCGGGCACCTTCAATATCACTGATTCAGGAGCCGGTGTTGAAAGTGATGGCGTAACAGCTTTCACCTTGAACGCATCCGAGGGAGCAGTGACTGCAGCCTCAACCATAGCAACAGTTACTGGAGACTTTAGCGCCTCAATCGGGACAGACACCGATGTTGACGGAAATACATCTGAAGGTGAAGGTGTAACCCTTACTGCTTGTACATTAGCAGGGAATGCCACTACCCTTACCGCAACCACAGCAACGTTCGTGTTGGCGGGGGCTGACGTGGCCACCCAGGCGGGTAATACTACTGACTGTGTAGTCAACATCAATGTAGATGGAACGACTGTCATACCTGAGCAAAGCCCATCGCTGACGTTAGCTATTGACTACGCTGCAGCCAACGCCGTAGACGAAGCGCTTACTGTTGCGCTTGCGCCTATTGCGAAAGACGGAAGCACTACCGCGGTCAACTTGTTGCTAAATCCAACAGGTGCCTATGATAACTTTATTAGGGTATCTAACACGACATCTGTGGCTGGAGACGTATTTATCACTGTATATAATGACTCCGGAGACGCGGCCACTTATACCTTGGTAACAGCTCTAGGTGCCCAAGCAAGTACTGATCTAATATCGGTAGACACTATATACGCAAGCGCACAGACAGCTGATGCAACCTTTGACGTAGGGACTGGAAAACTCCGAGCCTCTGTCACTGGAGAGTTTGGTGGTCTTAGCGTTCAAAATATCTCAACGTCAACTGACGGAACAACGTTCTTTACGTTCTAAGATATTTGAAATAGAAAGAAAGGAAAAGGCGACCGATGGTCGCCTTTTTTTTCCTTACGGAATAACTTCTAAAAATAGTAATCAGGTCAATTGCTTCAAAAATTTCCTCCCCTCTTCTTTAAAGCGCCAACCGCAGTTGCTACTATCGCAATCAAACACTAGAAGGATTTTTCTTCGTGCAGAGAGATCTCACTGTGAAAGAAGCCTTATTTGAGGCGAAAAAATCACTCAAAAAAAAAGATTTTTTGAAGGCAGAAAATCTTTTTACGTTAATTCTGGAAGCTGACCCGAACAATTTCTCAGCTAAAAAGGGTCTTCAGAAGATTAAAAATAGAGAAAAAGATGCCGTCGATTCAACGTCCAAAGAGCCTAGGTTAAGTGCTGCCCCTAAGGACCTGGTCGACCAATGCCTTGCAGAATTTAACTCAGGCAATTATGGTTCTGCTGAGAAACTTTCTGCGGCGGTTCTTAATAATTACGAATCTGTTGTGATATCCAATGTTCTAGGGATCGTGCTTCATCTTCAGGGTAGGTTTGCTAAAGCGATAGAGGCCTTTGAAAGAGGAGTAAAGTTCCAACCTGATTATGCCGACAGCTGGGGTAATATGGCGCGCACGTTAGAGGCACTTGGTCAATATCAAGAGGGGGTTAATGCCGCGCGTAAGGCTATTGAGCTTGATTCCAAAACCGCCAGCTCACACAATAATCTCGCCTCGAACCTCCGAGGTATGGGTAGGGCGCGGGAAGCTGTCAAGGTCTTGGAGCGGGCGTTGGAGCTTAGCCCCAATCTTCCTGAAGCGCATAATAATCTTGGAAACAGCTGGGGAGATATAGGAGATTTGGGACGCGCCTTAGAAAGCTATGAGAAGGCGATTCAGATCTCGCCTGATTTCCATGTTGCCATTTCTAACTTGCTTTTTACCTCGTTTCAAATCGCTGAAATTCGCCCAGAAGATAATCTCATTAAAGCTCAAAATTACGGACAGGTTGTCGCAAAACAAGTTGAAAAAATTTATGAACACGAGGACAAAAAGGTCAAGGATAAGATTCGGGTTGGGTTTGTCTCAGGAGACTTTAGGAACCATCCGGTAGGTTATTTTCTTGAGGGATTTCTTAAGCACATGGATTTTGAAAAAATCGAATTTTTTGCCTACCCTTCAGGAGGCGAAGAGGATGCTCTGACAGAGAGGATTAAGGGTTATTTTCACGGATGGAAACCAATTTCAGGTCAGAGCGACAGAGAGGTCGCTTCGGAAATTTTTCGCGATCAAGTCGATGTACTTTTCGACATGTCCGGCCACACTCGTTCTAATCGACTCCCTCTTTTTGCGTGGAAGCCCGCGCCGGTTCAAGTAACATGGGGCGGTTACTTTGCAACAACCGGGGTTAAAGAGATCGATTATATTTTGGGTAATTGGGAAGTCACGCCTCCCGGCGAAGAACACCATTTTGTCGAGAAGGTTTGGCGGTTGCCTAATAATTATTTCTGTTTTACCGAGCCGGATCTCAATATAAAAGTTGAGAGTTTGCCAGCGCTAGATCTCGGTTATGCTACCTATGGTTGTTTTAACAGCCTCATAAAAATTAACGACAATGTAATCAAGACATGGGCAGAGCTTCTTTCTAGAAGCCCACGGTCTCGGCTATTTCTAAAAACAAAGCAGCTTGAAACCTCTGAGGAGCGGGATAACATAGCCCAGAGGTTTTATAAAAATGGCATTGATCGAGAACGGCTGATTTTAGAGGGCCCGTCTTCTCGCCATCAACTTTTAAATTCATACAATAGAGTAGATATAGGACTCGATCCTTTTCCATATCCTGGTGGCGCAACGACGGCAGAGGCTCTTTGGATGGGAGTGCCGATTATTACAATGAATGGATCTCATTTTCTGTCCCACGTCGGAGAGTCTGTGCTTACGGCGGCGGGTTTCCCGCAGTGGATTGCCCTTAGCGAGGCATCATACATTGAAAAAGCTGTGAATCTATCTTCTAATTTTGAGGGCTTGGCGCTTATTCGTGATGGACTTCGAAAAAATGTTTTGAAATCGCCGCTATTCGATGCCTCTCTTTTTGCAAGAGATTTTCAGGAAGTAATCCACGATATGTCAGAGAGACTTAAAAGATGACACGACTTAATAAAAAAGATGATTAATGTGAGATAATGGGAGGCTGTGAGGCAGTTCTTATCGAAAAGAATTCCCATCAAGACACCTAATCGTTATTTTTTTATGTCTTTTAAATGTAGTTGACTGGTGTTTGATTTTTTATCAAAAAAACTTGTTTTGTGATCTATAGAATATGAATAAGAAGTTGGGTGTCAAACCTACTGTTTTAGTTTCTGGTGGAGCCGGATTTTTGGGCTCGCATCTGGTAGACAAACTTGTATCTCAGGATTTGGATGTTCTGTGTATAGACAATTTTCAAACAGGAAGCAAAGACAACATCCGTCATTTGTTAAACAGAAAGGGCTTCGAATTTATTAGGCATAATGTTTGGTTGCCGCTGTATGTAGAGGTAGATCAAATATACAATTTAGCGTGTCCAGCGAGCCCGGTTCACTATCAAAATGATCCGGTTTCTACTTTGAAGACATCTGTTCTAGGTGCGATAAACATGCTGGGCTTAGCAAAGCGGCAAGGGGCTCGGATTTTTCAAGCCAGCACTAGTGAGGTTTATGGAGATCCGCTAGAGCATCCTCAGAAAGAAAACTATTGGGGAAATGTAAATCCTATCGGGCCTCGGGCATGCTATGACGAAGGAAAAAGATGCGCTGAATCTTTGTTTTTTGATTACAATCGGCAGTTTGGCGTAGACATAAGAGTGGCCAGAATTTTCAATACCTTTGGACCTCGCATGCATCCGAACGACGGCAGAGTCGTTAGCAATTTCATCACACAAGCGATTTCGGGCGACTTAATAACAATCTACGGGGATGGCAGCCAAACAAGATCTTTTTGCTATGTAGATGATCTCATAGACGCAATGATTTTAATGATGGAACGTAGCTTCCATGGTCCTCTTAACCTAGGCAATCCCTCAGAGATTTCGGTGCTAGAGTTGGCGGAGACAGTCATTAAATTGACGGGATCCTCCAGCAAGCTTAGCTTTAAACCCTTGCCTGAAAATGATCCTCTAATGAGGAAGCCAGATATCTCTGCTGCTGAAAATAATATCGGGTGGAAGCCAAGAGTTAATCTTAGAGATGGCTTGAAGGAAACTATTAATTACTTCAAATTCCTGTTGAGCAAATAGTGATGAACCGTTTGTCTAGATCCAAGACCTCGGATCTCCTTACTTTAGACAGTTGCCCTGTTTGTAAAAACCATATTGGTGTGCGTTTTTTTGAGCCAGCTCCACAGCCTTTGGCAACGCTCGGTTGGCCCAAAACAGCAAATGAAGCAAAGGCTATGACTCGGTTATCGCTGGATTTCAAGCAATGTCTTTCTTGTGCCCATGTGTGGAATACGTCCTTTTCATATGACGCGATACCTTATCAGATCAATCCCAGCAGGATGTACAATGATGGAAGTATTTGGCAAGGACATATGGTTGATACGCGGGCTCTTCTTCTGGAGCGAGTAAAGGATGCCCCTACGGTGATCGAAGTGGGTTGTGGTGAAGGCCATTTTCTTAGGGCTTTGGCTGATTTGTTCGGTGAGGATGGAAGATTTATTGGGTTTGACCCTGACGGTTCAGGTGAGAGTGGCCAAGGAATCGAATTTTTCTCTAGGGTTTTTGATCCCGTTCTTGATGTAGAGCGATTTAAACCAGATTTGATTTTGATGAGACACGTTTTAGAACATCTCACCCGACCTTTGGAGTTTATACAAAAATTGGCCTGGGCTTCAGGAGGAATTGAAAAGCCGTTATGGTTTTTCGCAGAAGTCCCGTGCATCGACAAAGTATTTGAAACGGGCAGGCTCTCAGATTTTTTTTATGAGCATCCGTCGCATTTCTCGTCGCATTCATTTCGAACCCTTTTAGAAAATGTTGGAGACGTTGTTGATTTCCAAACAGGCTATTCTGGGGAAGTAATATATGCGCTCGCTAGAGTTTTGCCGCAGGATTATCGAATCCAGCAGGTGAGCAGGAGAAACAGCTTTTTTGAAAAATCGAAGGAATCGATAAGTTTTATACAAGTTCAATTAAGAAATCTCGCTTTATCTGGGAAAAAAACAGTGATCTGGGGCGGCACGGGCAAAGCAGCAGCATTTATAAATCTTTTTAGTGCTAATTCAGGGGATTTCCCTTGGGTGGTCGATTCTGATTCGACTAAAGTTGGGTATTATGTGCCTGGAACTGGTCAATTAATTAGAAGTCCTCTAGAGATAAAAAGTGATTATATTGACGTTGTCATTATTCCCTCTCAATGGCGAGCTCGAGACATATCCAAACAAATCGACGACATGCAGTTTTCAATCGGACAAATACTTATTGAGCACCAAGGGAAACTGATCGACTTTCAGAAGGAAGAACATCCGTATTAAAATTGCGTGAGGGCAAAGAATATTCAAGCTCAAAAAAACTAAGCCCTTTCTTTTTCGATTCGAAATTGGGGTTTCAGCAGCCTGTGGTATTATATTTTTCTGTTTCTTGCCTTGAGAGTTTAAAGTGCCGGATATCGAGCAATTTACTCGCCAATCCAACCAAGATATAGAAGTCAGATCCAAAGCTTTAGACCCAGGTCGTGACGAAAAATAAAAGAGGAGTCCAAATTGTCACCAAAAAGTGGTTCGCTCTTAAATAGCTTTTCTAGCATATCTATGGGGGATGTTTGTAAGTTTTCGGCGCTGGTCTCGCATAAAAAGTATGAACAGGCGATGCAAGACTTGATCGTAATTTTAGCTTCGGTCGCGAGGCAAAATTTCTCGGTTACGGGAACCGCCCTTGAAGAAAAGGAAGCATTGAGGACGACCAGAACCATCATGTCTGTATTGGCATCCGGAATCACGGCTCTAATTTCAGATCCAAATTTCAACCTAAATGAAAGTGGGTTTAGGGCGTTCATTGGTCTAAAACATTCGCTGAGGAAGGTGTTTGCGTGTACCAGTTTCAATGATATGAGCCACATTATTGGATTGCTGGGAGACTTGGACGGAGATCAAGTTACAATTGGATCTAAGCAAATACCGAAAATATTTCTTACTAGTGGACTAGAATCGATTGATACCGATACCTTTACACGAATTGAGCGAATGCAGGAAGACGTCCAACTGATAGTCTGGTTGGCTTTGCTTGACAATCGATATCTCCTTTTAGAAGCCGAAGAGAGTAACTTAAATCGTTTGCTTGATATGGCTGATCAAATAAAGCCGACCGCTTTTCACTCCTCAATCGAAATACTGTGCGCGGCGCGGGTGTGGTTTTCTTGCAGCTTTTGGTCTAACGAAAGAAAACATAGGATCAAGCCACTTCTGAACGAATGTTTCAAATTGACTGCGGAGAGACATGGCGTGTTTTCACATTCTTTGATTTCATCTGCACAAGAAAAAAATGGTAGAAGAACTGTCCTAGTGGTTATGGAGCGATGGGGGAAGGCTCACGCCATGACCCGTGTATTTTCCAAAGCCTTCAGAAATCTGGCAAATCATTTCCGTTTGATAGCTCTCTTGCCACGGAAGAAACCAGAGGACCAATCGGATACAGAATATTTTGATCAAATATTGTACGTTGACGATGTAGACGAAAATAAGAAAGAACCGGGTCTTGATCTTATGAGTACTGATATCGGAGATTTCCTGGAAGGTCTCGTCAAAAAAATAGAAAGTGTTCGTCCAGATATGATTATTTTCAGCAGCTTAGGTATGCACTTCGCTTCAATATTTCTAGCGCAGTTTAGGCTGGCGCCAATACAGGTGCTTTTGCCGGGTCATCCAGCATCATCTTTTTCTGAAAACATCGACTATCTAATTTTGGAGGAGCACGTTTCGCCTGCTCCGGAAACTGTAACAGAGAAGCTTGTTGTTTCAAGACCGCTTAGCATGTTTAGTTTTACGCCTCCGAACAAGGAAATGCTTGTTCGTAAAGCGCCAAAAGAAAGAGACACGGTCAAGATAATTTGTAATAGCATGTTACAAAAAATGACCCCCTCGTTCATTAAGGTTTGCCAAAAAATAAATGATGAAGCTCACTCGAAAGTTTCCTTTGATTTCCTAATTGGTTCAGATGTTCTTACGAAAGTTGCTATCCAGGAGCTTCTAGAGATGAAGCTTGAAAATGTAAGAGTGCACAGATATATGCCCTACATTGATTACGCAAGGATAATAGGAAGCTGTGACCTGCAGCTCACACCTTTTCCTTTTGGGAACACCAACAGTTTTATAGATGCCCTAGTCCAGGGAGTGCCAACCATTTGTTTGGATGGCCCTGAGATGCATTCAAGAGGAGACGCTGGCCTGGGTAAGTTAGCGGGTTTACCAGAATTCTGTCAAGCAACGTCTGAGGAGAAATATGTCGAAGCTGCGGTTCGTTTAATTAATGACCGCGAAGAAAGAGAGCGTATATCTGAGCAAATCCTCTCTTTGAATCATCATGAAACTGTTTTTAAAGACTCAGATGACATGGAATTTTTTTCGGCAGTAAACTTTGTCTTCGATAATCATGAAAAAATGCAATCTTCCGCTCAAAAATTTTGGTATCGCTCCATAGAATAAACTCGATCAAGCTGCTCAAATAGAGAAACTGGGTTGGTTTGGTTGTTGATAATTCGAATCCAATCGCCAAGAACTTTCTAGCTAGCCGCCAGTGTTATAAATAAAACGCTTTTCCCCTTTATTGCGACTCAAAATAATTTTAGGCCATGACGCCGGTAGAATTGGATCGCAGATCGAATAAAGTAGAAGATCCTTCGCGGCCCTCTAGAGCTTGTTCTGCCTCCAAGATGAGTTACCTTTGATGCGCCAGAAAATAAAATTTTTCCATGCCTCGCAGCTCTCAAAGACAAGTCGAAATCCTCGAAATAAAGAAAAAAACACTCATCAAACCCACCGATATTCTTAAGAACACCTACATCAGCCAATACTGCACATCCGCTGATCATTGTTACCTCTTGAGGTTCCCCAAAGGACTTGTCTCGATACTCGTAAAGGTCAAGCTGCGTTTTAAAGAACCTCCTCAGCCGGAGCTTTGGCAAACCTCTCACGATTAAGGCTAATATGGTCGGATACCTTTTCGCAAGATGAGCTGATTTCTTAGAGCCGTCCTGCCCAAAGAATCCGAGCAAGGCTATATCTTTGTGCAACAAAAACAGCTTGAGACCCTCAGTAATGCTATCTTTGTCTAAAAACGCGTCAGGGTTAAGTATAAGATGTACCCTACTAGTGATCGTTTCCAAGATTTTGTTTTGGGCCGTTGCAAAACCCGTATTGGTTGTGTTTTCGATCACTCTGACGGGTAAATGGTAATCGTCTTTTCTTAACATTTCTTTTAGCTGGTCAGCACTTGGGGAATTTGAGATCAATATGACTTCAAAGTCATTGATCAAACCACTTTCCTTCGCCGAATTCACTGCTTGAGATAAATGGTCTAAACAACTTTTTAGGTGATCTTTATTCGTTTTGTATGTAACGATGCCGACAGACAGGTTTGTGGTCATGATGATTCACAACGAAGCGATATAAGTGCTAACATATCACGCCTCGTCGGCTTTACAAAAAAACGAGAATAAACTCGGTAATGACTAGTTATTGACGAATCGCTAAGCAGGACTTTTAGAAATTAAGAGCCTTCAAAAATGAGAAATAGAGGTTTTTTTCAAATTAGGAGTAAGCCTTGAGACTGGCCAAAAACATAAGAAAGAAATATCTTTGAAAGCAGATAGACCCTCATACTTAGAACTAAAAGATCATTACGAGGCAAAGCTATTTCTGCATGGCGATAACCATAGGGGGGTAGACTGGCCTAATAAACTAGACGCGGAGACTAGATATCGAGTGATGATGGACGTTTTAGATTTTTTAGAGTCAGAACGCGATAATGCCCCTACGGTATTAGATTTGGGATGTGGTTTGTCTCATCAATATGGCTTCTTTGTGCAAAGAGGATTAAATATAGATTATACCGGGGTGGATATATCTACAGAATTTATCGAACGGTCAAAAGCAAAATATCCAAATAACCGTTATATCGTGGCTGATATACTGAGAGATGAAAAGAGAATTCCCTCGGCAGACTATGTTTTAGCTAATGGCCTTTTTACGGAGAAACTCTCAATGACGTTTGGTGAGATGTGGCACTGGGTCGGGAATATGCTAATCGCGATGTCCAAGAAAGCTAAAATTGGGTTTGCTTGCAATTTTATGTCGACGAACGTCGAATGGCAGCGAGATGATCTTTTTCATCTCTCGGTAGATCAACTGATTGAATTCGTTTCTTCGCGAATCTCTAAAGAAATTATTGTAAGGAGCGATTATGGTCTCCACGAATATACGATCTATGTCGCCTTTAGCCAGAAACAATTGTAATTCTGAGGTCTGATCAAAGTTAGGAAATGGACGTCTCCGTCGCTATCATGCAGCCTTACTGGATTCCCTACGCTGGTTACTTTCGACTGTTATCCGCGGCCGATAAATTCGTAATTCTTGATGATGTTCAGTTTCCGAGACGGGGTTTTGTGCATAGAAACAGATTAAAGAATACAAACGGGGTAGATGATTGGATAACTCTACCTTTAAAAAAACAAGCGAGATCAGTTCTGATATCGCATCTAGAATTTCATCCAGATTGGAAATTGCTCTTGTCCAAGCAGCAAGCGAAATTCCCCATATTGAAAGAAGGGTTTGGCCCGATAAACAGGGAGATGGCAATAGCTACAGATTCAGTTTGTGAAATGATAATTGCAACTTTAAAGAAATATCAAACGATTCTAAATATAGAGACCAATTGGTTCCTGTCTTCGCAGATTTCCAATCCAAAAATATCTGGAGAGGCGAAGATATTGGATCTCGTAAAGAAGCTAGGAGGGACCACTTATATCAATGCGTCTGGTGGAACTCATCTATACTCGCAACATCTGTTCTTAAGAAATAATATCGAATTAAAGTTTTTGTGTCCCTGGCAAGGCTCTCACCTGAGTATTCTTGAGCTGTTGTCAGGAGAGGAAAGTTTCTCAGAGGTGAGAAAAGACATTTTTCAGCAAACCAGATTCACCAACTGATGAGTTAATTTGGATCAAGTCTAGTTTTTAGCAGGAGACTAAGCAAACAAGGGAAGGTGAAAAATTTAGAAAAACACACTTAGCTCATCTACAGCTGGTAGTCGAGGAAATTTTATAGTGGAAGCGTTGATTGGAAATTTCCTTTTGAAGTTTTTTAACTAGACATGCTGAGCCTTAAAAAACCTAAGAAAAATCTGGTATATTCGATAGAGTATTATCTCGGAACGCGTAGCTATGGCTATTACTGTGGTTCACAACTTCATATTTTCACTAGTGCTTGACAATAAAGTCATTTCTGCTGACGAAGTATCTTCGATCTGTGAGATTGGAGAGCAAAACTGGCACTATCAAAATCCTGAAGTTTTTCTAAAAATTCTAGAGGAAAAAATAAAGGATCGATCTACGCTAGATTACTGGAAAACGAGGTTTGAAGAAATAAATAGTGCTCCTAGTAAAAATAATCTATTTTTGGTCGCTCGGCTATACTACGAAACCCTTTTTGGAGATTATGAATACTTGGCGCTGGATATGCATGGAACTCCAGAGAGTGTCTATTTAGATTTAAATTTGCCTTATGAAACAGATAAGCAATTTGATTTAATTACCAATTTGGGCACGTCTGAGCATGTTTTTAACCAAGCGGAACTTTTTAGGACGATTCACAAGCTCACGAAGAGAAATGGAGTTATATATCACGGACTTCCTAATCAAGGTCAGTTTGACCACGGGTTTTTCAATTATCACCCGACCTTTTTTTACGATCTCGCCTCCGCGAATGATTATGTAATCCTTCTCATACTTCTGCTCTGTGTTACGGAAGTCGATGGTGTCGAAAAATCGGAGCTCCACGATATTTCTAAACCAGAGCAATATCGGGAGCTCGTTCGTCAAGGGAATTTACCGATACAGTCTGGAATACACGCTTTTTATAGAAAAAAGTCAGACGAAGCTTTTAGCTTTCCTCAGCAAGGGGTCTATCAGCAGAACCCGGATCGCTCTACAGCGGAGTATTGGCAGAAATATAGCCGCTAATAAACTCAAAAGGACGAAGAAGAGAAACTAAAAAAATATCTTGATACGGGGTGAATGGCGCCCTGAGCAGGAGTCGAACCTGCGACCCCCCGCTTAGGAGGCGGCAAACGG
Source organism: uncultured Gammaproteobacteria bacterium (assembly GCA_913428515.1). Lineage (GTDB taxonomy): Bacteria > Pseudomonadota > Gammaproteobacteria > Pseudomonadales > Azotimanducaceae > UBA9659. Next base: position 13,160 of record CAJYCI010000034.1, read on the forward strand.
CCAAATCCCCCCAGATTCATTAACCTTCATCTAACATCATGAAGCTCATTGTCCCGGTGTCTGACCGGCGATAAGGTGAGTCATTGAGTTGGGTCTTTAATCAAGAGGATTCATGTGAAGGGTTGCACCCAGGT
>CAJYCI010000035.1 GCA_913428515.1 uncultured Gammaproteobacteria bacterium
AGGCCGCTTCCTTTCAATGAACGCAAGATTTTCAAAACCAGTGATTCCTGGCGATGCGCTGACCGTCTCTATGTGGGTCGATGGAAAAAAAGCTCTTTTTCGCACCGAAAACCAGAACAATGAGATAGTGATTGATCAAGGGGAATTTAATTTTTCTTGAAAATATTCTTATGAAACTGTGATCTAAAGGAAAAAACTTAGGCAGATAAGCGTTCTCTTTTTCAGCATTTAACCAGAGAGTAATTCGCATGAGTGAAAATTACGTTTGGATAGTGGGTATTGTAGCGAGCATACTCTTTGGCTTTTTTCTAGCCTGGTCTGGTAGTGACGGTGGTATTCGGATCCATGGCTTATCCCTCTTTTCGATTTCAGTAGTCTTCGCTTTTCTTATTCAGTGGATTTGCTTTGTCCCGTCTTTTTTTTTTCAAACGGAGAAATATTTTGATCTTGCGGGTAGCGTGACCTATATCTCTATAATAATTTTCGCGCTCGTAATGTCGAATGATTTGGATCTGCAAAAACTTGTGATAGGGCTCTTTGTTCTTCTGTGGGCAAGCAGGTTGGGCACATTCTTGTTTTCTCGTATCAGATCAGCGGGGGAAGACTCGAGATTTAGAGTGATCAAAACAAATTTCCTGCAATTTTTGATGACTTGGTCTCTCCAGGGGCTTTGGGTTTGTGTCACCTGTGGTGCGGCGCTGGCAGCCATCACATCTGATAAACAAATTCCCTTGGGTATTTTCTTTTTTGTGGGTTGTATTTTATGGGCGGTAGGTTTTTTCGTTGAAGTGTTGGCTGATCACCAAAAATCTCAATTTAATCGAGAACTGGACAACTCTGGGAAGTTTATTCACACAGGGTTGTGGGCTTGGTCTAGGCACCCTAACTACTTCGGTGAAATTATGCTTTGGTCAGGGTTATCAGTCGTCGCTCTGCCTGTTCTTGAGGGTTGGCAACACGTGACTTTAATTTCACCATTTTTTGTTTTTCTGCTTCTGACCAAGATTTCAGGAATAAATCTGCTTGAAAGGCAGGCCGAGTCCCGCTGGGGAGGTGATCCCGATTACCAGAGTTATAAGGCGTCGACAAATATTTTAGTAATCTGGCCATTCAGATGATTTTTTCAGGTTGGGTAGCACAATTTGCTTTCCACACCAATCTCGCCGAGTTGACTTAACAGTTGTTTAGAGATGTCTAATTGTTTGGGTTTACAACGACTTTACCGATTGCTTTTCTTTCAAGGATTTGTTGCATCGCAAGTGGCGCGTCCTCCAACTTAAAGACTCTGCCTTCCCGAGGTTTGATTTTCCCCTCAAGGACCCAGCCCATTAAGTGAGAAATTACTTCTTTTACTGTTTCTGGGTTTTGGCCGATGTGTCCGCCCCAGTTGACACCTACAACAGAACATCTTTTGAGCAAAGTAAGATTTGTGGGGAAAGAGGGTATTTCACCTGATGCGAAACCGACTACAAGAAATCTCCCGCCGGGTCCAAGGGATCTTAAAGACGGCTCAGCATATTTCCCTCCTACTGGGTCATAAACCATATCTAAAGACGTGGTACCAAGGATATTCTTAAGATCACTTCTCCAATCTGTTTTTTCATAATTCAACACAAAATCTGCGCCGGCTTTAAGACATGTGTCTCTTTTTTCTTGGCTAGATGCCGCTGCGATTACCGTTGCTCCAATGGCTTTCGCGCAATCGATCGCTGCAAGCCCGACTCCTCCGCTTCCCCCTAGAATTAAAACATTTTCGTCGGGTCGAAGCTGCCCGCAATACTTAAAACCGTATAGGGCTGTGCAGTAGTTAACGAGGAATCCCGCTGCCGCATTGAATTGGAAGGCATCTGGAATTGGAACGCAGTTGCTCGCATCTACTAATGCAAACTCTGCCAAACCGCCTGAGCTTGATGTTGCGAGAATTCTCTGTCCGACCTTTAAATTTTCTTGCATTTCACCCGATGAGACAATTGTTCCCGAAATCTCATTTCCGGGCACGTAGGGTAGTTTGGGTTTTATTTGATACTTTCCATGGACCATTAAAGCGTCTACATACCCGATACCAGCAGCCTCGATCTTCATCAATATTTGATTGCCTGATGGTGTGGGCTTTTCAACTTCTTCGAGTTTTAAACCATTAGGTCCTGAATAACTTTGACAAACCAGAGCTCTCATTTATTTTTCCGGAAAAATTGATGAACTGGCGAAATAATAGGTTACATTAAGCAGATTAGCTAGAGTATCTGCGCGGTGCTTTGGCCGTAAGACAAAGGAAAAGGAGGCAGCTACCTCATGGGCATTAAATCGCGTTTAAAGAAAGGTGATCGTCTTTCTGTTCCCGGCGTTTTCGATCCGTTTTCAGCACTTGTCTGTGAGAACCAAAATTTTGATGTTTTATATATGTCAGGTTATGGGGTAAGCGCCTCTCTCCTGGGTCTTCCTGACGCCGGTTTCGTCTCCTTCAGTCAAATGAATGACCGACTGAGATCTATCGCGAATGTGACAACTTCGCCGATTATTGCTGATGGTGACACTGGCTTTGGTGGATTGGCTAACGTAGAGCAGACGGTCACAGGTTATGAGGAGTCCGGAGCAGAGGCGATCCAATTAGAAGACCAAGAGTTTCCTAAAAGATGCGGTCATACCCGTAATCGGAGTGTGATTTCAAAAGCGGAGATGGTCGAGAAAATCCGTGTAGCAAAAGAATCGAGAGCCTCTGAAGACTTCCTTATAATAGCAAGAACCGATTCGCTTGGTATTGAAGGAATTGATGACGCTTGTCGACGGGGCAATGACTACATAGAGGCTGGAGCTGATATTTTGTTTATTGAGTCTCCCGAAAACGAATCTCAACTTGAGCTGATTTGTAATCGTTTCGAATCTATCCCCCTGGTCGCTAATATGGTCGAGGGCGGGACCACGCCTATCCTTAGCGACGAGCGTTTATTCGAGATCGGATTTTCGATCGTATTGCATCCAACATATTTGTTGGGTGCAGTTTATAGTGCAATGTCCAGTGCAGCGAAGCATCTCAAGGAAGCATCCCCAGAGAAGGTTGCTGATCTTGGGGCCCTTAATAGCCTGCTTGGTTTTGATCGTATTTGGGAGTTAGATGAAAGGCTTTCACCAAAAAATTAAATCCGTGACGGGATTTCGGATTGTTTACGAATTTGCAAATATTACGGCGTCCGACTTTTTTCAAAGAACATTCGGATCTTAAATAAAAATAAAGGAAAGATCATGGCAATTGGCATCGGTATGGGAACCTCAGTCTTCCCTTTTGATAATGCAAGAGACTACTTCAAGTGGGTAGACAAATGCGAAGCTGGGAAAGTAGATTCAATTTGGCAGACTGATCGTCTAGTTTCAACAGAGTCGATGCTTGAGTGCCTTTCTGCTATGGCAATTTTAGCTGGGTATACCGAGTCGATTAGGTTTGGGATGAATGTCGCGTCGATAGCAATTCGTGACCCCCTAGTCACCGCCAAGCAATGCGCCACCATTGACTATATCAGTGGGGGACGGCTCCTGCCCGCTTTTGGTTTGGGTAGCAAGATTTCTCGGGATTATACTGCTACTAATACCTCGACAAAGGGACGAGGGAAGAAAGCTGATGAGGCTTTAGAGATCGTATCTCGGCTTTGGGCCGAGGAGTCGGTTACCTTCCAAGGAGAGCACTTCTCTTATAAAGATGCTGTCATAACCCCAAAACCGGTCAATGCCTCTATCCCGCTTTGGATAGGAGGCTCGAGTCAAATAGCAATTAAGAGGACAGCGAGAATTGGAACAGGCTGGCTGGGTGGGATTGATTCCCCAGAGACTGCAGGCGAAGTCGTTTCTGGTGTCAAGGAGGCGCTGAAACAGACAGAACGAGAAATTGATGATGATCATTACGGCGCCACCCTTCTTTTTAGATTCGGTAATCAAGAAGACCGATCGGTCGTGTCGACCACGAGGGGAATAAGTGCTCGAATGGGAAAAGATGCGAGAAGGTATTACGTGGTTGGAGATACCATAGAAATCGTCGAGAGAATTAAAGAATTTATTGATGTGGGTTGTCAGAAGTTTGTCTTGCTGCCTATGGCAGCGGGCACCAAGGATGTCATGGAGCAGACTGGCTTATGTATCGATGAAATTATTCCCGAATTCAGTTAGTGCTAGTCTAAAAAAGTCGTGGTGATGAAAACAGGCTTCTTCAAAGAAAATTCCTCTCAATATTACGTGTTGCTTCTAGAAGGAGAAGAAATTGCGAGATATACGAGCGTTAAGGAGTTTGTGGACGAACACGCTGAGCTTTTAGAAAAACTTCAAGAAGCTCAAGACGAGCTCTTGGAAAGCTATTATAGAGTGCCCAGATAACTCTTTAGGGTTCCTCAACGCCGATAGAGATTGTCGTTCCTTCAATAGATAAGGGGTATTTCTTTATTTCCTCATAAGCCGGTGGTGTAAGCGCGTTACCCGTTTTAAGACAGAATTCTGCCCCGTGATAAGGACAGATAATTTTATTCTTGTATATATAGCCTCCCTCTAATGAAAGGGTCGCGTGTGAGCAATAATATGAGATTGCAAAATAATCTTCCTCTTCGCGGCACAATAAAATTTCTTCGTCATTCAGAGATACATGCAGTTGATCGTTCTCTGAGAATTCGGATTTGTCAGCAACCGGATAAAATTTTGTGACCATAGATAATCAACTTTTTCGAAAGTCTAAAGCGAGCTGGCTTGCTAATAATACAAAAAGATAATTCCAACGCAACAGATCATACGATAGAGTAAGGGCTCGAAATAGGAGTTCTTTTGAGCGCAAGGTTTTCACAGGCAGTCATTGCTCACAGATGGTTGGTAGTATTCGCAACACTTTTAGTTTGTTTGCCGCTCAGCTACGGGATTAAATTTTTGACGATCTCTCAAGAATCGAGAGATATGTTTGGACCAAAAAATCCGCAACTACGCGCATTCGAGGAACTCGAAGAGACTTTTACTCGAGTAGAGAATATTTTTTTCGTTCTCGCACCAAAGGAAGGAGACATTTTTACTCTCGAGACTCTAGCGGTGATTGAAAAGCTTACAGAAGAAGCCTGGACAACCGAATATGTAAACAGAGTCGATTCTTTAACTAATTATCAACACACCGTTGCGATAGATGATGATCTTCTAGTCGATAAGCTAATCCCATCCGCAGATAATCTTATGGCTCAGGATTTGGATGGCATTCGCAAAATCGCTCTTAATGAGCCTTTAATCCTTAATCGCCTTGTTTCTAAAGACGGTCGAGTCGCGGGTATAAATATTGATTTGCATTTTGATGGGGAACAGGATCAAGCCGTAAAGAAAGCAAAATGGGCGTGGTCTAAAAAAGCGGAACTGGCACGAGATCATGATTGGTTAGATGTCTACGTTACAGGATCTACTATGATAAGCGCGAGTTTTGCTGAAACCGGTCTTAGAGACTTAAAAACTCAAACGCCGCTTATGTATGTTTTTGTTATTACTCTCATGGTTATCCTTCTGCGAGCGATCTCGGGGGTAATTGCGATCGTAGTCACAACTTTCTTGACCCTCGTTTCAGCCATGGGTTTGGCAGGCTGGTTGGGTCTTTCTCTTACCCCGATTTCTTCAAATATCCCAGTAATTATATTAACGGTAGTCGTTGCTCACGGTATTCATCTTATGGTCGCTTATTACCAGCGGCTAAGAAAAGGAGCAGACAAAAATACTGCTCTGATGGAATCGATAATAGCGAACTTACAGCCTATATTTTTAACGAGTGTTTCTACCGCAATTGGTTTTTTTAGTTTAAATGTTTTAGCAGACGTTCCTCCGATCCAGCAAATCGGGAACATAGTGGGCTTTGCGGTTTGCTTAGCTTTTTTCTTGTCTCTAACTTTCCTGCCCGCGTTTACCTTCATATTGCCAAATCGGGTAGGGTTGAGCGCATCTCGTTCGGAATCCTTCATGGAGACTTTTGCGGATTGGGTAATACGAAATCGCAATGGTTTGCTGGTTGGAAGCTCTTTGACCGCTTTTATCTTGATGTCGCTAGCGCCTCTAAATGTTGTGAGTGACCAATTTAGTAAGTACTTTGCTGAAGGCACTCCTATAAGGACTGATACTGACTTTACAGATCAAAATTTAGGAGGACTATACCGAATAGAATATTCCCTAGACACGAAGAAGTCTCAAGGCGTGACCGATCCTGATTATCTCGACACAGTAGAAGAATTTGCCGAATGGTACCGAGAGCAGAAACACGTAACACATGTGAATACTTACACGGACGTTGTGAAGCAGTTAAATCAGCGATTACACAGTGACCAAGAAGAATATTATAAATTGCCCGAAACCAAAGAATTGTCATCTCAGTATCTGCTCCTATACGAGTTGTCTCTTCCTTTGGGTCTCGACCTTAATAATATGCTGAGCTTTGATAAGTCTGCGTCTCGAATGATTGTTTCCCTTCCGAGCCTCAAGACTTACGAGTTCATTGAAATACAAGAGAAGGCGAAAAACTGGTTAAAGGAAAATTCGCCCGATCTCTTTCAAGAGGGATCAGCGTTGTCTTTAATGTTTACGCATATTGGTATTCGCAGCATGTTGGGAGGCGTTAAAGGCGCATTCTTAGCACTTTTCTTGATTACAATTGCGCTGATGATTTCTTTTAGATCAATAAAAATGGGACTGGTCAGCGTTTTACCAAATCTTTTGCCAGGAGCAACCGGATTTGGCGTCTGGTATTTGCTTTCTGGTGAAGTGGGGTTTTCTCTTGCGATGGTGCTTGGAATTACGATGGGTATCGTTGTTGACGACACCGTTCATTTCCTAACAAAGTATCTTCGCGCCCGCTCTACTAGGTCCCCTGAGGATGCGGTTAGATACGCTTTTAGCAGTGTCGGAGTTGCACTAGCGATCACAACGTTGGTCCTAGTTGTGGGTTTCTCAATGCTCGGAATTTCTAACTTTAAGATGAATAGCGATCCGGGTTATATGGTTGGAATTGTTATTACGATCGCATTGATATTCGATTTTCTCCTTCTTCCTCCGTTGCTGATTAATTTCGATAGGTTTATCTATCGCCACGCAAAGAGTGGTTGATCAAAATCCAAAACTCGCGTCTCCTTTCCCAAAATAGCAACTTCACGAAACTGGTAGAGCATCGCGGCAGTTGGCGCATAAATTCGGTCGTCTAAATAATTCATGGAAAGGACTTGTCTATCACTTTGGGGAATGTTTTCTAGGTTGGGTGAATCCTTCCTTATTAATTCGCTAAACGAGAAAAAATGCACTGAGGCGACTTCAGAAGGGTTTCCCACTACATCGTTTTGTTTGGCGTTGGCCACGATAACTACCGGCGTAATAACGTAACCGGATCTCGTCACATAATCATCCAAAGTGCCTAATACGGCGTCATTTGAAACGCAGATATTTACCTCCTCTTCAAGCTCCCTTACGGCGGCATCTATCAAGCTTTCGTTGCTGTCGAGGCGACCCCCGGGCAAGGCCCACTGTCCGCTATGTTCTTTTAATTTTGATGATCGTCGCGTTACGACTACGGAGGATTCACCCTCAAATTCGCAGATTGTGATTGCAACTGCTGCTTGTTTTTTTCCATCAGACGATTGTCTTAAATCGTTAAAGTCACTCAAGTTAGATCGCACATGATTCTCAAGCGATGGACGGAAAGAAAAATTAGTTAATCTTTTCATTGGCGTTTTCTGTTTCAGTTTAACTTTATTTGATTGTCCCGCAGGAGCTTTTCCTAAAAACTACCCGCTCCTCAGATCGGGCAGCTCGTAGTTTTCTTCAGCGAGATTGCTACGAATAGTTTTTTTATCTATTTTCCCGGTAGAAGTTAAGGGAAGTTCGTCAACAAATATGACATCGTCCGGAAGTTGCCACTTGGCAAAAATCGTTGAGCAATGCTCTAATATCAATTCGCTTGTCGTGTTCGCACCTTCTACCGCGACAACCAAGGCGACCGGTCGTTCGTCCCACTTGGGATGAGGGTAAGCCACTACAGCTGCTTGTTGAATTCCTTCGAGCGCGACGATATGGTTCTCAAGATCAACTGACGAAATCCACTCACCCCCAGACTTGATAAGATCTTTTGACCTGTCCGCGATGATCAAATACTGCTCAGAATCGATTTTCGCAATGTCACCCGTGATTAACCATTCACCATGGAATTTATCTGGCTGCTCATCTTTGTAATATTCTGAGCAAATCCAAGGTCCCTTGATTAATAATTCTCCAACGCTCTCGCCATCATGTGGAACGGGGTTCCAGTTTTCGTCAACAATTTCCATTTCTAACCCAGGCATTAAAAGGCCGGCTTTTCCCGTGTTCGCAAACTGTTCCTCTTCGGTGATCTTTAGGTGAGATCTCTTTGCGACTTTTCTAGAGAGGGTCCCGAGAGGGTTAGTTTCGGTCATACCCCATCCCTGAACCATCTCAATTCCTAGTTCATCTGCGTACCAACGCATAAGGGATATTGGTGGCGAGCTTCCTCCGCAGGTGAGTCGGCTAAGGTTACTTAATTCATATTTCCCCGGACTCGCTTCGAGTACCGCTTTTACGCCTTGCCAGATAGTGGGAACGCCAGCCGATATGGTTACTTCTTCATCGCTCATGAGTTGGACTAACCGCTCCGGATCCATGTAGCGATGGGGCATTACTTGCTTACACCCTAGCATTGAGGCAGAAAATGGCAGCCCCCAGCCCATTGCGTGAAACATCGGAACTATCCCGCAGACGGCATCAACTGCAGAGAGGCTCATAGAGTCTGTCATTGACTGGGTAATGGTATGAAGATAAGTAGATCTATTCGTGTACATGACGCCCTTAGGCTTTCCAGTAGTCCCGCTTGTGTAGCAAAGACCCATAGCAGTATTTTCATCCAAGTTCGGCCATGTGAACTCTTCTGAATGTTCTCGAATGAAGTCTTCATAATCAATTTGGTTTTGCTTTTCTAGTTTCGTCTTTTCACCTTCGCTACAGACCACCAACAACTCTACGGTCGGAGTTTTGGAAAGTATCGGTTCTACTAAAGGCAAAAGATCCTCGTCTACAAATATGATTCGGTTCTCCGCATGGTTAATTATGTAGGTGAGATCATGAGGAGACAGTCTTATGTTCAGAGTGTGAAGGACACACCCCATTGATGGGATGGCTTGATAGAGCTCTAAGTGTCTGTAATTGTTCCACATAAAGCTACCAATTCGGTCGCCTTCCTTAATTCCAAATTCGTTTAGCGCATTTGCTAATTTCTTAACTCTTTGCGAGGTAGCTTTTAAGGTTTGGCGATGGGTGCCATTCTCACGAAGTGTGACAATTTCTACATTGGGGTCGAGGATGGCTCCTCGATGCAGGATCCTAGACATTAGTAGGGGTGTTTGCTGCATTGTCATTTTTCTGACCCTTCAAGCTTTTAAAACATGGACCTTAACTTTATCTGATAGAGATAAAAAGTTCATTATCAAAGAGAAGGGCGAGAGGAGTAGAAGCAGTTAAATGTTTCTTTGTTTATTTCTCTTTCTCAGTGCGTCTAATGAGAAGATAGTGAGCGCGATCCAGATAAATCCAAAAGCAACACCTCTTTCCAAATTGAACGGCTCGAGAAAAAAGAAAATTGCAATAAGCAGCGATATTGTCGGCGCGATATATTGGAGCATCCCGATTGTCGTAAGGTTAAGTCGTGACACAGCGGCAGTGAAAAAGAGCAGAGGAAAAACGGTTACAAGGCCTCCAAAACATAGGAAAACATCCGTCGTCTGGTCCATACCAAAACGAAGCTCACCATGTGCCCCTGACCAGATGATAAACGCAAGCGCAAAGGGAAGTGCGAATAAAGTCTCAACAGCGAGCCCGGCGATTGGGTCAATTGAAAGGGTTTTCCTTATTAAGCCGTAGAGTCCAAAACTGAAAGCAAGGCTAAGCGAAATCCAGGGAACCTTCCCAAATATTAATAGCTGTAAGCTTATTCCTAAGCCCGCAATAATTACTGCTAGCCATTGCATCTTCTCTAGCGATTCTTTTAAAAAAACCAGCCCAAGGAATACACTGACGATTGGGTTTATGAAGTAACCCAAAGCGGTTTCAGTAATATTGTCGTTGATTACGGCAAATGTAAAAACTAGCCAGTTCACTGCAATGAGAATTGAGGAGGCTAAAAGTTTGGGAATTTGCGAAGGCCTTGGAATAACCAGATGAGTTTTTTTTCTTATAAAAAGTATTAACAAAAGGAGAATCGCTGCCCAAATTATTCTATGACTTAATATCTCTAGCGGTGGCACATGGTCGATAGGCAGGTAGTAGAGCGGTACGAGACCCCAGAAAACAACCGCTGTCAAAGCGAAATAAAGCCCTTTTTTCTTTTCGAGCAATTCTGGATTTTCTTTTGGTTCTACTGGGTTTAATGTGCGCAAAATAATGACTAAGTTTTAACTAACGATGAGAATCTCGCCCGAGGCTCTAACAGGGCGTCTCAAAAATTTGGTGACCAATTCTACGTTTTCGAATTTTTGTTCGCAGTTCAGAGACAAATCGGTGAACGGAGGGCGACAAGGGTCAGAGATCAATACTTGTCGCACCCCAGCTCTCTTGGCGCGACCGATTAATCGAAGCAGTTGTTCAGCCATCTCGTCCCAAAAGCAGATATCCGCGCCTAAAATAATATCGAATTGACTTAGGTATTCGACGGTTAGTTGATTGAAGTTTTTCCTTTCCGCGAACATTTTTTGTCCATTTACCTCTGCATGCAACTGTAGATATGGCAAAACGTTTTTATCAGCATCTATGCCGTGCGCTTTGTTTCCGAATTTCTTTGCACAAAATAGCCCGAGTAGTCCCCATCCACATCCAATTTCAAGAACTTTGTATTTCTTTGGTATCCGATTCTTTTTTAAATAGCTCATGATTAAAAAGCTGGAGTTCCAAAATTTATTGCCATGGATTTCAGCGACGTAGCCTTCTTTTTTTAATTGTCTTACCTTAGCGTGATTAGAGTTAAGAATCTTTAAGCCAAAGGCTTGTCGGTAATTGCGTTGAGTCATATACAAGTAGGTCTTGGTAAAAAAGGGGGCTAGTGTAACAGAGTATCTTTACTTCACATCAGTTTCTGCGGGGAAGAAAGCATCACGCCCTCTTTGATAATTAAAGAAACTCTGGTCAGGGTTTCTGTTTATAAGCGTCCGCTCATACATTGGATGATAAAGACTTCTAACTTCATGCTCTATTTCGAAGAGGAAACGCTTCGTCTTCGGATCAACAATCTTGGTAAATCGGTATTGGTTTTGATCCGTCTCATCCGTAATTAGATTGTTTGATTTGAGAAACTTGTGAGGCCCTGAAAAGTTAGAAATATAAATCGCTATATGGTGGCCGTCATAATTGGGATTAAAGTTTTTCACCTCTTTAAAATTCAGGAATTGATCTCTCCCTACAAATATTGAACAACCGTTGCTCTTCCTTCTTGCTTTGCAGTTCATGACTCGCTCGTAGAAAGACGCAATTCCCTTAGTTGTCCCAGCCGGAACTTCAAATTCTACATACGGAATGCCAAGCTCCATTTCATTGATTGTTCCTTTTTCAAAGCACTTCAATCTATTTCCCCACGGGCAGATTACTGAGATGTGATGCTTGTGCCGCGTGAAATCAAATCGCGTTTTGTTGAGCGGCGAATTTGTTTTACAAAGGCGAGCCTCTAGTGCGGATAACTTAGGAACGCTGACGCCTACATGTCCGCGAAGAATCTGGGGTTTCCCAGTAGGAAGGTGAAACTGTTGCTTTCCGGCATTGATCCACATATTTCCGGGCCCCCATTCTATATAGGGGTCCCGAGTTAGACCCAAGACATTGGCGTAAAAATAAGTGGCCACCGTTTGATCGGGAATAAACAAATTCACGTGCTCTAGAGAGATTATGTTTCCTACATCACCCTCGGCTCTGTCGAATTTTTTGATTTGGTCCTCCTCGCTTTACATAAAAAAGATATTTTTGACTTATATAAAATTCAGTAACTTTTTTCTTAAAAAAATTCCT
>CAJYCI010000036.1 GCA_913428515.1 uncultured Gammaproteobacteria bacterium
CCTTGGAGTTTTTGGTCATGGGTTCACCTACTCTGCTCATCCCATGTCGGCAGCGGTTGCCCTAAGAGCTCTTGAGGTTTATGAAGAAAAAAACATTCTGGAACATGTTAACAATGTAAAAGACAGTTTCATTGAAAGGGTAAAAAACTTGAAAAAATACGATTTTGTTGGGGATGCAAGAGCTATAGGATTAATCGGTGCAATTGAATTTGTATCGGAGCCTAACTCTAATAAGAAACCTGATCCAATTAGAAAAGTTGCAGCAAAAATACAGCAAAAAATACAGGAATCAGGAGTTATTTTAAGAGCTCTACCTGGGGATAGTTTGGGTTTTTGTCCACCTTTAATTATTGAAAAGAGTCAAATCCATGAAATGTTTGATAAAATTGACATTGTTTTGTCGGGAATTGAGTTCCAAAATTTATGATATTCTTGATACTTTTTGATAGAGATGCTAAAATCTGACTAAATTTATCGGAATTAATGTAAATTTTCTGAGGTTATAAATAGTGGATTCTGATTCAGAACAAAGGGTAATACTCTTAACCGGTGCAAGTAGAGGTATAGGCCATGCTACAGTCAGAAAATTTTCTGAAGAGAAATGGCGTGTAATTACATGTTCTAGACAAGCTTTTGACCCGAAATGTCCTTGGCCTGGTGGCGAAGACAATCATGTTCAAGTAGACCTATCAAATCCTAACAATACTCTAGAAGCAATAGAAGAAGTAAAAAAACGACTAGATGGTAAATTACATGCGCTTGTTAATAATGCTGGGATATCTCCAAAAGGTGATGATGGGGAAAGGCTGGACTCTCTAGGTACTGACCTCAGTATATGGGGGAAGGTTTTTCATGTTAACTTTTTCGCTTCTGTCATTTTAGCAAGAGGTTTAAAGGAAGAACTTTTGCAAGCACAAGGAGCGATCGTCAATGTAACATCAATTGCAGGAAGTCGAGTTCATCCTTTTGCAGGAGCTGCATACGCGACATCCAAAGCAGCTTTAGGAGCCTTGACAAGAGAAATGTCGAAAGACTTTGGTCCCTTGGGTGTTCGAGTGAATGCGATTGCACCTGGAGAGGTCAAGACTGCTATTTTGAGTGAGGGCACTGATAAGATAGTGGCCGATATCCCGATGAAACGTCTAGGCTTACCAGAAGAGGTGGCCGACACCATTTTTTATTTATGTTCTAAAGAAGCAAGCTATGTTTCTGGCGCAGAAATAGAAATAAATGGTGGTCAGCATGTTTAAAAACTTAAGCAGTAACTTCTAGACTTTTTGCTAAAAATATAAGAGCTCTAATGAATAGAAAAAAAAAAGAGGATACGAGTGATAAAGAGCTTTTAAAAAATATATTTTTTGCTTCTCTTCAGTTGGCAGACCCTGTGACTAAGTTGGGACAATTAGAATTCAAAAAACCACTAGGAAGACTATTTTTTGTCGCAGTTGGTAAGGGAGCTGGAAGACACGCCAAGGCTTTTAAGTCCAATTATGATGGGGTCACCGATGGAGTGGTTATACTACCTGAAAATGAAGAATGTGAAGACTTAGGTTTCAAAGTATTTAAAGCGTCCCATCCCGTTCCATCGTCTTCAGGATTTAAAGCCTCAAAATATTTAGTAAAAGAAGCTAAGAGGCTAAGGGAAAAGGACTTATTGATCTTTTGCATTTCGGGTGGGGCATCAGCATTGTTGCCCTATCCCCCTGAAGGCTTCACGCTCGATGATGAAATACATCTCAATAGGATCTTGTTATCATCTGGTCTGTCCATAAAAGAGATGAATGTTTACAGAGGAGTATTTTCTCAGATAAAGGCTGGGAAATTAGCTAGAATGGCCTATCCTTGTCCCATCATAAGTTTGGTAGTCTCCGATATTCCAGGGGACGACCTGGCCCGTGTAGGTAGCGGTCCTACTTTTATACAAAGACCACAATTAAGTTCTTCAACAGTGCTACAATTCGGGAACAAAATAGATAAATACATAAAAGAAGCCTTAAGCTCTGATAGAGATGAAAAAACATATGAAAATAGCCAAAAAGTATGGTGTCTTAGTTCTAGCAAGATACTTTTTAAAGAAGCTACCAACTACATTAACAAAACACTTGGGTTAAACTCTTTTGTGCTTTCATCCAAATTTGAAGGAGACTCGAAGTCTTTGGTTCAGCTCTATAAGAAAACGATTCAAGATATTTCCAGTCCCAGCAGTCAAATTGAGAGACCAGTAGTTATTCTTTCGGGAGGAGAAGTGGAAGTTAAACTTCCAGATAACTATGGCATAGGAGGTAGAAATTCACAGTTTTCTTTAGAGCTTTCTAAGGAAATTGAGGGGATAGAGGGAGTAACTGCTCTTTCAGCCGATACTGATGGAATTGATGGAATTGGAGAGAACGCGGGCGCAATAGTCGACGGGTTAACATATCGTACGATACGACATTATTATAATGATGTAGATCCTGTGGAACTTTATGACTCATTTAACATCCTCGAAAAAGCAAATTCGCTTTTTAACACAGGTCCGACGGGTATAAACCTTAATGATTTCAGAGCCGTTTTAGTGCGATAAAAAAATTTCGCTCTACATTTTCGACGAATTTGGGCAGTTTTGTCACAACTAAAAATTAGACGGTTGTTTTATCAAAGAATTTTACCTACACTGAGGAAAAAAATTTGGAGGAATCATGCAATCTGGCGACGCTGTTCTAGATACAATGCCGAAGTTGTTGGCTAGAAATGTACAGAAATTTGGTAATTCACCTGCTTTCAGAGAAAAGGACCTTGGCATTTGGCAAAGCTGGAATTGGAATCAAGCGAACGAACAAATTATGTTTCTTGCAAAGGGTTTGATAGAGCTGGGAGTTAAAGAGGGAGACCATGTTGCTGTAATTGGTAGGAATAGGCCCTATTTGTATTGGTCCCTTTTAGCATCGCAACATATCGGGGCGGTACCTGTTCCTCTTTACCAAGACGCTGTAGCAGATGAAATGGAATACATCCTAACTCATTGTAACGCCACCTTTGCAATAGTTGGTGACCAAGAGCAGGTTGATAAAATTCAAGATATAACTGAGAAGTTGGCAAGTTTAAGAGAGATCGTTTACGTTGACCCAAAAGGCCTTAGAAAATATGATAAGACAAGGTTGCACAGCTTTGAAGATATAATTCATTCCGGGATGGAAAGCCCCAGTTCAATACACGATCAATTGCAAGATAGAATAGGTAAAATAGAAAGCGGCAGCACTTGTGTTCTTTTGTACACGTCCGGGACTACTGGAAAATCGAAAGGTGTAGTCCAAACACATGGCGCAATAATAGGAGCGGCAATGAGCGCCAATGAGCACGATGGTTTGACCAAAGATGACTATCAGCTAAGCTACCTTCCTATGGCGTGGGTTGGAGATTATATGTTGTCTGTTGGACAAGGAATGGCTGCGGGAGCTTGCATAAATTGTCCAGAGGGAGCAGACACTTTTCAAGTCGATTTGAGGGAAGTTGGCCCAAGTTATTTTCTTGGACCCCCTCCTCTTTGGGAACGAATAAAGACATCGGTCTATATAAGAATTCAAGATGCTTCAGCTATCAAGAGAGGTGCATTTAATTTTTTTATGAATCATGCAGCGAAAGTCGGTAAAGATATTCTAGAGAAAAGGTCTGTTAGCATTTTGGACAGGTTTTTGTATTTTTTAGGTGACATAATAATTTATGGTCCATTAAAAAATATGTTAGGAATGTCGAATGTAAGGATAGCGTACACCGCTGGTGAAGCCATCAGTTCTGAACTCTTTGATTTTTATCGAAGCTTGGGCATAAATTTGAAACAACTTTACGGACAGACAGAGGCAAGTGTTTTTTTAACAATGCAGAATAATAATGAAGTCTACGCCGACACAGTTGGAAAACCAATAAAAGGGGTCGAGCTCAAGATTGGTGAAACTGGCGAAGTTCTTTATAAATCGGTGGGCTCTTTTAAAGAATATTATAAAAACCCAAAAGCCACAAAGGAAACAAAAGATGAGGATGGTTGGGTGGCGACAGGTGATGCCGGTTATATGGACGAAAATACTGGCCAATTACGAATTATCGATAGAGCAAACAGCGTTGGAAAGCTGAAAAATGGTGCTTTATTTGCCCCGAAGTATGTTGAAAACAAGTTAAAGTTTTTTTCAAATATCTTAGAGGCTGTTCTGTTTGGGGATGCTAGAGACACCTGTGTTGCCTTTCTGAACATTGACTTAGCTGCTGTTGGGAACTGGGCTGAAAGGAACAATATTTCATATTCTTCTTATCAGGAATTGGCTGCCCACGAGCAAGTTGGAAAAATATTAAAGGAACATGTAGAAGAGGTTAACAAAGATTTAGCTATGGACCCCAATATGTCGAGCTGTCAAATAAAACGCTTTCTAGTTCTTCACAAAGAACTTGATCCTGATGATGGGGAAATTACTAGAACTAGAAAAGTCAAAAGATCATTTGTTTCTGAAAAGTATGCTGATCTAATTTCAGCCCTTTATTCAGAAAAAACTTCAATAGCGACGAAAACCGAGGTTACCTATGAGGATGGGCGAAAAGGTTATCTTGAAGCGACAGTGAAAATTGTTGATGCGACACTCTATGAAGTTAAGAAACAAGACAAAAACGCTGCTTGAATAGAATTGAGAGGAAGATTAACCATGGTTAATGAACAAAAAAAAGTAATGATGGAAGTAAAAAACATCAAGCTTAGATTTGGAGGCGTTGTAGCTATACAGAATGTCTCTTTTGATATTCAAGAAGGTGAAATAAGAGCAATAATTGGACCGAATGGTGCTGGTAAATCGTCAATGCTAAACGTAATAAATGGTTTTTATCATCCACAGGAGGGTGAAATTTGGTTTAACGGTGAAAAAAGACCTTCAATGGAGCCGTATGAAGTAGCAAAAACAGGAATAGCGAGAACTTTTCAAAATATTGCCTTGTTTAAAGGAATGACAACAATAGAAAACGTAATGACAGGTAGACAACTTAAAATGCATAAAAATTTCTTCTGGCAATTACTTAGATATGGACCTGCTATAGAAGAAGAAGTGCAGCATAGAAAGCGCTGTGAAGAAATAATAGATTTTTTAGAAATAAATAATATTAGAAAGACCCCAGTGGGATCCCTGCCATATGGGTTGCAGAAAAGAGTGGAGTTAGCAAGGGCTCTTGCGATGGAACCAGAGTTATTGCTTTTAGATGAGCCAATGGCTGGCATGAATGTGGAAGAGAAACAAGATATGTCACGGTTTATTGTGGATGTTAATGAAGAGTTTGGAACAACGATTGCACTGATAGAACATGATATGGGAGTGGTAATGGATTTGGCTGACAGGGTCGTCGTACTTAACTACGGCGAACTATTGGCGGACGGCACTCCGAAGGAAGTACAGGCTGATCAAGCAGTTATTGATGCATATTTAGGAGTACCTCACTAATGGATTTTTTAACATATTTATTAACAGGAATTTTTCTCACGCCCTTTGCTGAAATGATAGAGATGCCTGATTTGTTCTTTCAGGCTCTGTGGGATGGCTTTGTTAGTGGAACTCTCTATGGATTGATAGCTCTTGGATTCGTGCTGATTTTTAAGGCCTCTGGAGTTTTTAATTTCGCTCAGCCTATTTTGGTTGTGCTAGCAGCCTTGGCTTTAATTAGCTTCTACAAGATGGGAATACCCGCCTGGTTGAGCGTCGTTTGTGTGCTTATAATGTTTTATGCTTTAGCATGGTTGATAGAACGTTTGATCTTAAGAAAATTAGTCAACACCGACGGAAATATTTTATTCATGTCAACTGTTGCCCTTAGCTTTATAATTATTGGTGCAGCTCAATGGATTTTCGGTGGTCGCCCAAGCTCTATGATTCATAAAGAGCTCGGTTTTCCTACGGGCAGTTTGGAATGGCCTATGTTTGGGGGTGGAGTGTACTTCGAAATGTTAGATATTTCTGCTGCTGTTGTGGCTGTCTTGTTAATTCTTACACTAGGTCTTTTTTTCAGTAGAACAAAAATCGGTAGAGGTTTAAGAGCTGTGGCAGATGATCCTCAGGCAGCCCTTTCAGTCGGAATATCGCTTAATCAGATTTGGGTTATTGTATGGTTTGTTGCAGGCGTAGTCGCCTTGGTTACAGGAATATTCTGGGGTGCAAGATCTGACGTCTCCTTTGCGTTGCAAATAATAGGTTTTAAGGCACTTCCTGTACTGATCATAGGTGGATTTACTTCAGTGCCTGGAGCGATAGTAGGGGGACTTATGATTGGGTTAGGCGAAAAAATATTCGAGATCTACTGGGGTCCTCTTTTAGGCAGCGGAGTTGAAGGTTGGTTCGCATATGTTATTGCCTTAGGCTTTCTATTATTCAAACCGCAAGGATTGTTTGGCGATAAAATCATAGAGAGGGTGTAAGAATGTATTTTAGAGAGACAGGTCAGTTCAAGTCAAAGTACAAAGAAGAACTAGCAGCTTTCCCAATATTTGAGGATAAAATTGGGATCGCAATAGCTGCTATTATTGCATTTATACTAATCCCCTTATTTGGGTTACCAGGTTTATCATATGAGTTTACAATATCTGCTGTGATGATTCCGGTTGTAATATTCACGATCACCACACTAGGGCTAAATATCTTATTAGGTTTTGCTGGCCAAATTTCTCTTGGTACAGCTGCTTTTATGGGAGTTGGAGCCTACAGTTGTTATAAGATAATGACTATATTTCCAGATCTTAACGCTCTTATCTGTGTAGTATTATCTGGCGTAGTCACTGCATTTGTAGGAACGATATTTGGACTTCCATCTCTGAGAATCAAGGGCTTCTATCTAATGGTTGCCACTTTGGCCGCTCAATTTTTCCTCGAATGGGCATTTATAAGAATACCATGGTTATATAACTACAATATAAGCGGTGCGATAGAGGTGCCGTATAAGGAAATGTTTGGTATTGTTTTAACAGGAGCAAAATCAGAGCCTTTAACGAGATATTTTGTCTGTTTAGCTTTCTTGGTAGTCTTAACTTGGTTAGCATCAAATGTTATTAGAGGCCGGATCGGACGATCTTGGATGATGATACGAGATATGGACATTGCAGCTGAATTAATTGGTGTAAGACCTTTAACGGCAAAGCTTTCTGCTTTTGCTTTTTCGTCGTTTTACATAGGAATATCAGGAGCCCTAATGGTCTTCTTCTGGCTTGGGGCAGCCGAAGTTGAAAGTTTTGATATCAATCACAGTTTCACATATTTATTCATGGTGATAATTGGAGGACTAGGGTCAATCACTGGTAGCTACTTTGGCGCCATTTTGGTTTGGGTTGTGCCGGTTATCCTTAAAGAGTATGGTAAATCTGTTTTTGGTATAGATGCATTTATAATGGAAAATTTCACCACTATATTGCTAGGAGTGGTAATGTTAACGATCTTGATAGTGGAACCACATGGACTTGCTAGGATTTGGCAGATTGCCAAACAAAAACTAAGGCTGTGGCCTTTCCCTTACTAGATTAAGAAAACACGGATTAGCCATGGGCCCGGTTAATCTGTGTAATATAAAATGGGCCCGAAAAGAAATACGGTTTAGGCCGTTAAATTTGGGAGAAAAAAATGAAAAAAACGATTATAGGTGCGTTGGTTGCGGCCACCACTTTGTTTACATCAGTTGGTATGAGTTTTGGAGACTTACTTGTTCCGGTGATGACTTACAGAGTTGGTCCGTTTGCAGCAAATGGCACTATGAATGCCAATGGCTTTGTTGATTATTTGACAATGCTAAATGAGCGTGATGGTGGAATTGGTGGAGTGAAGATCAAGGTTGAAGAATGTGAAACAGGCTATAAGGCTGAAAAGGGTGTTGAATGTTATGAATCTTACAGAGGAAAAAATCCTCTAGTGCATACACCTAACTCAACAGGAATAACTCTTCAGATTTTGGCAAAAGCTCCAGAAGATAAGACACCTATCTTAACCATGGGTTATGGCTTGTCAGCGGCTGCAAAAGGTGAAACATTTCCTTGGGCTTTCAACTATCCTACGTCCTACTTTTCACAGATGACGTCGATATTAAAGTATATTGATGGTGAAACTGGCTTAAAGGGAAAAAAGATTGGTTTCATTTTCCTCGAAAGTGGATACGGGCGTGAGCCTATTCCAGTTCTCGAGCAACTAGCTCCAAAGTTTGGCTTTGAATACTTTCTTCTTCCAGTAGCTGGAAAAGATGCTCAGAACCAGTCTTCACATTGGTTGACTGTCAGAAAAGAAAAGCCTGATTGGATGATAATGTGGGGCTGGGGTGTAATGAACCCAACTGCTGTTAAAGCTGCTATTAAGGCAAGATATCCATTGGATAGGTTTGTTGGAAACTGGTGGGCTGCAGGTGACGTTGATTTGGCACCAGTTGGTGAAGCCGGTAAAGGGTATAAGGGATCAACTTTCAACGCAACAGGTACAGACTTCCCCGCGGTCCAGGATGTAATCAAGTATGTTGTTAGCAAAGGAATGACCAAAACTGAACCTGATGGACCTGGAAGTGTTTTGTATAATAGAGCTCTTTGGAACGCGGCACTTATTGCCGAAGCAATCAAAACCGCTCAAGACATTACCGGTAAAAAAGAAATCGATGGTGAAGACATGAGACTTGGTCTTGAAAACTTTGTCCTTGATGAAGCAAGGCTCGCAGAGCTAGGTTTTACCGGGATGGTCGCTCCGATTTCAGGATCTTGTAAGGATCATGAAGGCGCAGGAGCTGCTTTCATACAGCAGTGGGATGGAAAAAAGTGGGTGAAAATTTCCGATGCTATTCCACCGATGAAGGAAATCGCTCAAGAAATGCTTACCAAAGCTGCTGCTCAATATGCATCCAACAATACTGGGTGGACTACTCAGACCTGTAAGTAATTGTCTGAATTCATTAAAAGTTTCTGGCTTCATGTTGAAGCCAGAAACAAAACAATAAGGTAATACAAAAATGTTCGATGATAATAATTCTGATGCATTGTTAGATGTAAGCAATATAGAGGTAGTTTATAATAATATTATACTCGTTCTTAGAGGTGTAAGTCTCACTGTAGAAAAAGGTGGAATCACCGCTTTACTTGGAGGAAATGGGGCGGGGAAGAGTACAACTTTGAAATCAATATCAAATCTACTTAACTCAGAGCGGGGTGAGGTAACAAAAGGATCAATATCTTATCAAGGTGAAAGTATTAAGGATCTAAATCCAGCTGATATGGTCAGGAAGGGTGTAATCCAGGTTATGGAAGGAAGACATTGCTTTGAGCACTTAACTGTAGAAGAAAATCTACTAACCGGAGCATATACAAGAAAGATAAGTTCATCAGAGTTAAAGGAAAGTTTGGAGTTGGTTTACAATTATTTTCCAAGATTGAGGGACAGAAGAAAATCCTTGTCGGGATATACATCAGGTGGTGAGCAGCAGATGTGTGCTATAGGGAGGGCATTGATGTCAACTCCGGAAACCATCCTATTAGATGAGCCAAGTATGGGCCTTGCCCCACAATTAGTAGAGGAAGTATTTGAAATTGTTAAGCAATTAAATGAAAAAGAAAATGTTTCTTTTCTTTTGGCGGAACAAAACACTAATGTAGCTCTTAAGTATGCTCATAAAGGGTACATACTAGAAAGTGGTCGTGTGGTGATGGATGGTCCGGCGAAAGAGTTAAGAGAAAACCCTGATGTAAAGGAGTTTTATTTAGGAATGTCTGAAGAGGGGCGAAGTTCCTTTAAGGAAACTCGCTCTTATCGCCGACGGAAGAGGTGGCTATAGAGCTTGAATGACCAACTATTTCGATAACCTAGAAACGAGATCTGAAGATGAACGGGCAGATGACCTTTCGAGACAATTATCGGTCCAAATCCAGCACGCTAAAAAGAACTCTGAGGCTTTCAAACAGATTCTGAAAGAGGTAGATCCCTTAGATGTTAATTCGATAGAAGATCTTTGCAGATTGCCAGTATTACGAAAAAGTGAGCTTGTAAAATTACAAGCGGAAGATCCGCCTTTGGGAGGGTTGATTGCAGGGTCAGTAAAGGATCTTAACCAGATTTTTCAGTCACCAGGACCCATTTATGAGCCAGGAATGACTAAAAAAGACTGGTGGCGTTCCGCGAGAGCACTGACTGCAGCTGGAATAGGAAAAGGTGACATTGTTCAAAATTGTTTTTCGTATCATTTTACACCAGCTGGAATGCTTAGTGAGCAAGGCATCTTGGCCGTTGGAGCAACGGTATTCCCTGCTGGAACTGGTCAAACGGAGCTACAAGCAAGGGCAGCTAGTGAGATAGGTGTTACTGCATACATAGGGGTACCTGACTTTCTTCAAATAATTTTAGATAAAGGAGATGAGTTAGGATTGAACCTTTCAAAAATCAAAAAGGCCCTTGTAGGGGGAGGGCCACTTTTTCCTAAAACAAGAGAAAGTTATAATGAAAGAGGCATTCTGTGTTTGCAAAATTATGGGACAGCTGATCTTGGAAATGTTGCTTACGAGACTATTGCTGACGCTCCGATGATTGTTGATGAAGGCGTGATCGTTGAAATAGTGACACCTGGCACTGGTGATCCTGTGCCTGCAGGTGAAATCGGTGAAGTTGTTGTCACCACCCTTAACCAAGACTATCCGTTAATAAGGTTCGCAACAGGAGATTTATCTGCCTTTGCCTCAGGAAAAAGTGAATGCGGTCGCACGAATGCGAGAATTGTTGGTTGGCGTGGACGAGCAGATCAGACAACAAAAATTAAGGGCATGTTTGTAAGACCAGAACAAGTAGCCGATTTAGTTGCAAGAGCACCAGAAATAAAAAAAGCGAGGGTAAACGTTACTCGCAACGAGAATAATGACGTTATGTCAGTTCTTTTAGAGATTGAAGGTGAAACAAATAAGGATTATGATTCGTTAGTGAAAGAGATACTTAAACTCAAAGGTGAAGTTCAAACTGTCACTCCAGGAACGCTTCCCAATGATGGAAAGGTAATAGACGACCAAAGAAAATTTGATTAAACAAGGGGGTTTAAATGAGAAAAGTAGTGATAGTAGGAGCTTCAAGAACACCAATGGGAGGCTTCCATGGAGAAATGAGCCAAGCAACAGCGCCTGAATTGGGTGGTGCTGCAATTAAGGGTGCAATAGAAGGTGCCGGTGTTAAAAATGAAAGTATAGATGAAGTCATTATGGGTAATGTTTTGTCCGCAGGTCAAGGACAAGCGCCTGCTAGACAGGCTTCATTTAAAGCAGGCCTTTCTGAAAACGTACCTGCAGTGACATTGAATAAAATGTGTGGATCTGGTTTAAAGTCCGTTATATACGCGCACGATCAAATAAAGGCTGGAACTAGTGAATTAGTGGCAGCAGGTGGAATGGAAAGTATGACTAACGCACCTTACATAT
>CAJYCI010000037.1 GCA_913428515.1 uncultured Gammaproteobacteria bacterium
TTTTCAAGAGTATCATCTGCCCACGCTAGCGTAATTACTGGGCTACTTTCTGTCTGGCCATATACGATCTGGAGCCACACACCAAATGTTTCATGAAGCTCTTTCACTAGGGTGGGTGGAACACTGGTGCCTCCTGAGGTCATACCTTTTAATTTAGATTCTTGATACCTACCCTTTTTCCACTCCTCCAATATTTCCACAAACATAGTTGGAACTGCGGTGAGAAAATTAATTTTCTCCTGCTCAACTAATGCACACCAGTTCTTGGCATCAAATCTCTCCATAATATAATGCGTAGCTCTCATAGCTAAGCAACCTAGAGTGGCCATTCCTGCCCCAGAGGTATGAAACATCGGCATACAATTTAGCCAGCGATCACCTTTTTCTAAGCCCATTCTGATTTGAAAACTTTTTGCATTATTGAATAGACCCATGTGGTGTAACTTGGCGCCCTTTGGAAACCCAGTTGTTCCAGACGTAAACTGTATTTGAACTGGATCTCTAGGAAATACGTCCGGCAGCGTATTTGCAAGTGACATACTTTTATTATCATTACGACCAAATAGCTCATCCCAATCTTGAATATCTATCATCCTCTTAACTGACGGCATTTTGTCCGTAACTTTCTTAGCAATATCCCACATAGGATTTCCTCTAAAACTCTTAGCTACGTATAGCTCCTCACTTTGAGATTTTTCAAGAACGTACCTTAATTCGTCTTCTTGGAAAGATGGATTTACGGTTACTAAAACCAATCCAGCAAGAGAAGCTGCAAATTCTATAATTACCCACTCGGGGTAATTCGGTGCCCATACAGCAATTCTGGTTCCTTTTTTATGTTTTGAGGACATTCGTTTTGCTAACTCAAGACAATCTCTGTAGAGTTCTTCATATGTCCATGACTTTCCGACAGACCCATCATCTTTCACTTGGACCAAAGCCATCACACTACCAGAATCACTTGATGCTCTTTGAAGTTCTTCCCCTATCGTAGTCTGGAGTATTTCCTCAGTTTTGATTGCAGGGAAATATGCTTCTTTTAAATCACGATAAAATTCTTTCGACCTCTTGCTTGAATCCATTTCTTCTGACCCTCTAAACTAATAAATTTTCTGGTATCTTAATTTTACAGGACAATAAAATCTGTGCATACCCTTTTCCTTGTGGATCATTACGAAGACTACTCGTTCCCCCTCCGCCCAACACTTCGTGAAGAACAAAATTTACGGCTGAAATTCCAGGAAGATAATACCGGTCGACTTTATCACTTTCCAAAAAATGAGAAAATATTTCCGCTATTTTATTTTCTGAAAAAGTTTTCCATATGTAAGGTAGAAGGTTTGGGCGTCTCGCTATGATACCGACGTTTGCTTTGTTGCCTTTATCTCCAGATCTTCCCCAAGCAATGTCTTCTAGAAAAACTTCTCTCAAAGGACCTTCCTTATCTATATTAGAAAAATTAGGATCTAAAGAAATTCCATAAGTATTTGGTGACGAGAGACTTGCACGATTATTAATAACAATTGGTTCGCTGGGAGATTTGTCATGCTGCAATGTAAAACCAATATTTTCTTTTTTATACAAAAAGGAAAACAATGAAAGAATTGGTGACGGCTTGGGTCTGGATCCTGCAAACCCACTGAGGCCTGGAGGTGATGATAAAGCAAGACCAGTTGCATCCTTTAAGAAAACCCCAACTCCCTTTGGACTTTCGTGTTTAACGGCAATTTTTGCAAATACTTCATTAGAACCCTGCGAGTTCTTTTGTGTTCCAAATTGACTTCCTGACCCTATTATCTCAACGCTCTCTTCAATGAAGGGCTCTAATTTTTTTTTCTGCAAGGAGTATCTAGATCTTGATATTGCTGCATTTGCAAAAGCATTTGCCTTCTCTGTTGCATCTGATCCGTAGAAACCAAATAAATGACCTCCTCTGAACCCAGCTTCATACGTTAGGCACACTTTATAACTTTCACTTGGAGGCTGGCCTATTGCGCCACTAACATGAACTCGATCTGTTTCTACTTCTCTAATTTTAACTTGAGAAAAATCACAGTTAACATCTGGCAGCAAATAATTTTTAGGGTCACCTATTTCATACAACATCTGCTCTGCAACCGTACCAAAGCTAACTAAGCCTCCAGTATCTTTTGCCTTGCAAATAATAGCACTGCCATCTTTTTCAATCTCCGCTATTGGATAACCTATCTGATCAAAAGTGCCCTTAATAGATTTCCAGTCAGTAAAATTGCCCCCTGTGACCTGAGTGCCGCACTCAAGTAAATGACCAATAAGACTTCCAGCGGATAAAAGATCAAAATCGTCATATTCCCAACCAAAATTATAAATGCAAGCAGCTAATGTGACTGCGCTATCGACACATCTTCCAGTTATAACTATGTCTGCGCCTTTTTCTAGCGCTTTAACAATGGGTTCTGCCCCAAAATATGCGTTTATACTACCGATCCTATCTTTATCTGGGAATTCGCTACCTGAGAACATTTCGGTGGGGTTTGCAATAGATATATCATGAATGTAAGGTAGTAAATTATCTCCCTCAATTACAGCCACCTTTAAGTCTAATCCCTGTTCTTCTATTTTTTTTCTTAAAAGCGTGGCACAAGCTAGCGGATTCACTCCACCAGCATTTGAAATTATTTTAGTATTCGTCTCAGAAATTCTTCTTAAATTTGGAACCATAGCCTCTGAGATAAAATCAGTAGCATATCCTACATTCTGGTCCTTTGCTTTTACCCTTGCCAATATAGCCATAGTAATCTCAGCTAGATAGTCATAAACAATAAAATCAAGATCATCATGTCTAAGAAGTTGTTCGGTAGCTTGTGACGCATCCCCCCAATAGCCAGACGCACCCCCTATTTTCAATAAATCTTTAGTCAAATTTCAAATCCCTCATTTCAGCCTTTTTTAGTGTACATAAATATGTGATAATAACAAAAGTCCTTTTTTTGAATTTTGATGTTAGATAAGGAAAATTTATGAAGAACCCATTTGATACACCAGAGAGAGAAGAATTCAGGGCGCAACTGAAAGCGTTCGTCGATAAAGAGATAAAACCGTATGTAAATGATTGGGATGAAGAAGGAAAGGTTCCCTGGGAACTTCATCAAAAAGCTGGAGCCCTCGGTGTTTGGGGCTTTGGAATAGACGAAAAGTATGGTGGCTTAGGAGAAGATGACAATTTTTTAAGAGCTATCTATAATGAAGAATTTGCGAAATGTGGCGCTGGGGGGGTTGGCGCGTCGATGGGTGGCAGAATGATTTCTTTGGAACCGATACAAAGGCTTTGTTCAGCAGAGATAAAAGATAGAGTACTCAAAGATATAGTTACCGGAAAGAAGGGTTCCAGCTTAGGAATAACAGAGCCCGGTGGTGGCTCCGATGTAGCCAATATGAAAACAACAGCTAAAAGAGATGGCAATCACTTCGTTATAAACGGTAGTAAGACTTTTATAACAGGAGCAATGACATCAGATTATTTTGTTGTCGGAGCAAGGACGGGGGGAGAAGGTCTGAAAGGGATTTCGCTCTTTTTTGTAGAGGCTGATAGGGAGGGTTTTTCTCGAGTCCCCCTTGATAAGAAAATGGGCTGGTGGTGCTCGGATCAAGCAACCCTCTACCTCGATAATGTCAGAGTACCTGCTGAAAATATGATGGGTGAAGAGGATAAAGGCTTCATACAGATTATGGAAAACTTTAACATAGAGAGAATGTGCATGTGTGCGAGTTCTTTAGGTATGATGAAAGTATGCCTCGAGGAAAGCATAGAGTGGGCAAAGACAAGAGAAACCTTTGGAAAACCTTTAATTAAGCATCAAGTTATACGTCATAAATTAGCTAATATGTCTTCCAAAATAGATGCTCTTGAAGCTTTGGTGAACAATATTTGTTGGAATATGAACAATGGAGAAGTCCCTGTTGCAGAAATTTCAAAAGCAAAGTTTTTTGCTACAAAAGAACTGGAGTATTGCGCGAGTGAAGCGATGCAGATTATGGGTGGGGCAGGATATCTCAGAGGAAACTCAGTTGAAAGAGTTTATCGGGAAGTTAAGGTAATGGCGATTGGAGGTGGCTCTGAGGAAATCATGAGAGATTTAGCTGTGCGACAGATGGGTTATTAAATATCCTAGCTGATTTCTTACGCTTATTCTGTAGTTAGAACAATTTTTCCTACCGCTTGTCTGTTCATTAGTTTTCTGAGAGCAACAGCTGCATCTTCTAGTGGAAAAACATCTGAAACTAACGGATCTATATCACCGTTATTGAACCAATCAAATAGTTGCTGAAAGTTAGCAAGCTCCTCTTTTGATTCTCTTACTCTAAAAGAGCCCCAAAAAACTCCTACAATTGCGCAACCTTTTAGAAGAGGTAAGTTCATAGGAACCCTAGGAATCTTGTCATCTCCACCAGCAAAGCCAATAACTAATGCTCGACCATTCCATCTAATAGATCTAAGAGCTGGCTCGAACAAATCGGCTCCAACAGGATCATACAAAACGTCGTATGACTCCTTTTGCCCAGTAATTTCTTTAAGTCGTTCTCTAAGGTCATCTTTACCGTAATTAATCAGATGGTCGGCTCCAGCATTCTTGACTACTTCTAATTTTTCATCAGTACTCGCGGCACCAATTACTGTGGCACCCATTGCTTTACCTATTTCTACTGCAGAAATGCCAACTCCTCCAGCAGCTCCGAGTACCAACAAAGTTTCGCCCTTTTGTAATGATGCCCTTTGTTTAAGTGCGTGCATCGAAGTCCCGTAGGTGATCTGAATGCCAGAGGCCACAACTCCGCTCATTTTTTCTGGTCTTTTCATTAACATCTCAGTACCCACAACTAGCTTTTCTGCGAAGCCGCCATGTATGGTAGTCGTCATAACTTTATCACCAACTGAAAAATTTGTTACCCCTTCTCCCACTTCTTCTATGATACCAGCAACCTCACCACCCGGTGAGAAAGGCAGATCTGGTTTGAATTGATATTTATTATTTATAATTAGAGTATCAGGAAAATTTACACCGCACGCCTCTACTTTAAGCTTTACTTGATTAGCGCCGGTAACAGGTTCATCAACTTCTTTAACTTCCAAATCTTCTGGTGACCCAAACTTAGAACAAATTACCGCTCTCATTTTATTCTCCCTAATTGAATATAAATATTTTCCCAATCTCTTGACTAGAGACTTGCCAACTGTATCATTTCACTAGATTTCTTTTTTTTCAACACTATTCTATAGTGGTATAACATCACTAGGGGGTTAATAATGACAAAAACTGCGCATTTATCAAAAGAAAATGACATAGCTTTTATAGCTCTGTCTAATCCTCCTATGAACGCCCTGAGCCAGGGTGTAAGGGTTGGTTTAAGGAAGAGTGTTGAAGATGCATTAAATGATAGCGCTATAAAAGCGATTGTAATACACGGTGATGGAAATGTATTTTCAGCGGGCGCTGACATTTCAGAATTCCATCTGCCTGCCGTAGAGCCTCATTTGCCAGATGTATGTGACTTAATTGAACAAAGCAAGAAACCAGTAATCGCCGCAATACATGGGTTCGCGTTGGGCGGTGCTTTTGAAATAGCTCTATCAACCCATTTTAGAATAGCAACTAAGGAGTCCTCTATTGGACTTCCTGAAGTACATTTAGGCTTACTACCAGGATCTGCAGGAACGCAAAGAACACCTAGGTTAGTAGGAGTGAAAAATGCTATAGATATTATGACAACTGGGAAACCTGTTAAAGCCGAAAAAGCACTCGCTATCGGCGCAATAGACGAAATCGTTGATGACCTCAAGAGCGGCGCAATTGCTTTCGCAAAAAAAGTTATTGAAAATGCCTCCCCACTGAAACGATTGAGTAAGAGTGAGGAAAAGGTCGAGAATAACTCAGACAATTTAGAGGTTATTGCAAAAGAAAGAGCAACATGGAAAAAAAATAGTCCTCATCTCTATGCTCCACAGAAAATCATTGACTGTGTAGAGCAAGCCGTAATGCTTGATTATGCAGGAGGCATGAGTTTCGAGCAGAAGACCTTTCAGGAATTAATGAGTAGCGACCAGAGTAAAAGCCTTATCCACGCCTTTTTTTCTGAGAGAAAGAGCAACAAAATTCCTGAATTAGATCGAGGTGCAACACCCCGGCCTATATCGCAATTGGGCGTTATAGGTGGAGGTACAATGGGATCGGGTATTGCGATCGCCGCACTAAACTCTGGTTTACCCGTTACTATGGTAGAAAGAGATCAAGAGAGCCTTGAGCGAGGCATTGAGAATGTCAAAAAGGTTTATAGGCGTGATGTAGAAAAGGGACGATTGTCTCAAGAGAGAGCGGATAAAATTTTGTCCAACTACTCAACGTCAACCAATCTAAAGGACCTCGCGGATATGGACATGATAATTGAGGCTGTATTTGAGGAGCTTGAAGTTAAGAAGGGTGTCTTTTCACAACTTAATGACATTGCTAAGGATGGAGCCGTATTGGCATCAAATACGTCATATTTAGACATTGATAAAATTGCTTCGGCAACAGATAGAGTTGGTGATGTGATTGGACTGCACTTCTTTTCTCCAGCAAATATCATGCGGCTACTGGAAATTGTTGTTCCGACTAATGTCAAAGACGATGTCGTGGCCACTGGCTTTCAACTAGCAAAGATTTTAAAAAAAGTGCCTGTTAGAGCTGGCAACTGTGACGGCTTCATAGGAAACAGAATATTAGAAAACTACGCAAAAGCGGCAAACTACATGATGGAAGATGGGACATCACCGTATGAAATAGATAAAGCGATAGTCGAATTTGGATACCCTATGGGACCATTTCAAATGTTTGACCTTGCAGGTGGAGACATAGGTTGGGCAGATCGAAAACGTAAAGCTGCCTTTAGATCGAATGAAGAGAGATATGTCACTATTGCCGACCGCATTTGCGAAAAAGGTTGGTTCGGGCAAAAAACTGGGCGCGGCTATTACAAGTATACTCCTGGCGCACGAAGAGGGGAAGAAGATCCTGAGGTCCTGTTGGTCATCGAAGAGGAAAGAAAAGTGAAGGGTATAGAATCTAAAAGCCTATCCTCAGACGAAATAAGAAGACGTTACTTTGCAGCCATGGTAAACGAGGGCGCCAAAGTTTTAGAAGAAAAAATGGCCTTAAGACCATCCGACATAGATGTAACAAAACTATTCGGATATGGTTTCCCAAGGCATATGGGAGGACCAATGAGATATGCAGATATGTATGGTGTTGAAAAAATACTTAATGATTTAAAAGAATTTGAAAAAGAAGACCCCTACTTTTGGAAGCCAGCAGAACTAATTATAAAACTGGTAGCCGAGGGCAAGGATTTTAATAGTTTGAACTAATTGGAGAAAAAAATGGACTTAGATTTTACCAAAGAGCAGAAAAATTTCCAGATTGAGGTACGTAGTTTTTTGAACGAGACTTTGGAAACTAAAGTAGTCGAGAAGGTCAAAAATGGTGTTCCTATTACTAAAGAGGATTCCGAAAGATGGCATAAAAAGCTTAATGAAAAAGGCTGGCTAGCAGGCACATGGCCAAAGCAATATGGTGGCCAAGATTGGGATGTTGTTGAAAAATTTATTTTTGAAGAAGAGTGTGGCTCCGCAGGTGCACCCCGAATTGTACCATTTGGAGTTGGAATGCTGGCACCAGTTTTAATGAAATTTGGTTCACAAGAGCAAAAGGATTACTGGCTGCCTAGAATGTTGACTGGTGAAGACTGGTGGTGCCAGGGATACTCTGAACCGGGCTCTGGTTCAGATTTAGCTTCTTTGAAAACTAGTGCTGTGAGAGAGGGTGACTTTTACATTGTAAATGGCCAAAAAACCTGGACCACATTCGCTCAACACGCCAACATGATTTTTTGCTTAGTTAGAACGTCAAATGAGGGGAAACCACAGGAAGGTATATCATTTATTCTGATTGATATGAACTCTCCAGGAATTGAAGTCAGACCAATTATTACTTTGGATGGTAGCCATGAGGTTAACGAAATATTTTTTTCTGATGTAAAAGTTCCTGCAAAAAACCTTGTGGGAGAAGAAAATAAAGGTTGGACCTACGCAAAATATTTACTGACACATGAAAGAACAGGCAATGCCAACGTCGCAGTCTCAAAGCGGAAAATTCAAAAGCTCAAGAAGTTAGCAGATGATGCCAAAAAAAATGAGCAACCACTGTCTAACGACCCAATGTTTGCGTCAAGATTAGCACAGATTGAAATCGATCTACAAAATCTAGAGATAACAAATTTAAGGACACTGGCCGCAGTAGAAGATGGCGAGGCTCCTGGGGCAGAAAGTTCCATAATAAAGATTTTAGGTTCTGAAATAGAGCAAGATATAGATAATTTAACCAGAAAGTCACTAGGGAAACGAGCTTTTGTAAATGAGCCAGATGCACTTTCTTCCGGTTACAATGGCGCCGAAGTTTTTCCTAAAGCTGCTGCGTATGCTTCAGGAAAGTATTTCAACCACCGAAAAAAATCAATTTATGCAGGATCAAACGAAATCCAAAAGAATATAATCTCAAAACTAATGCTCAATTTATAAGAAAGAGAAACTAATGGATTTCAAACCTAGCCCTGAAAGGCAAATTCTCTTCGATACTCTTAAAAAATACTTCGAAAACGAATACAGTCTTACTGATCGTAACATCTCAGCACACTCTGATCTTGGATATTCAAAAAAAGCCTGGGAAGCCATGAGAGATCTAGGAATTCTTGAATCTCTCATAGACCCAGAATTCGATGGATTTGGAGGCACAGCTTTAGATATTTCAACAGTTTTCGAGGCATTAGGCAGAGGCCTTGTCGTAGAGCCTTTTCTAGAAGTTGGGATACTTGCCGCCAAAGTATTATCGAGAGGCAACGATTATCAAAAATCACTCGTTAAAAAGATTCTTGAAAATGATTGTTTGCCTATCCTGGCCCATAGCGAGACAGATACAGAATACACAAAAAGTTTTGTAGAAACTACGCTATCCAAAGCAACCGATGGAAGTTACACGGTTTCCGGGATAAAACGAATGGTCAAGCATGCCGCCGAGGCAACGCACTTCTTGGTAACCTGTAGAGAAAATGGTGACGCTTTTAATGAAGAAGGTATTTCTATTGCCTGTATACCCACAGATAGGGATGGTATAAAGATTGATAGCTTCGCTACTATAGATGGAGGCCGAGTTTCTGATCTGACTTTTACAAATGTAAATATTTCGTCTGAAGAACTCGTTGGTCCTCTTGGTAAAAGCTATTCTATAGTTTCTCAAGCGATAGATACTGGTATTTTAGCAATTTGTTCCGAGGCTCTTGGCATTATGGAAAGAATAAAGGAATTGACTCTTGAATATCTAAAAACCAGAAAGCAATTTGGCGTACCTATCGGTAAGTTTCAAGCTATTCAACATAGAATGGCTCAGTTATTGGTTGAAATTGAGCAGGCTCGCTCGTCAGTTATCAATGCTACAATTTATTTTGATGATGAAGCAGAAAGAGAGAAAACTATATCTGCAGCTAAGTTTTCAATTGGAAAAATAGGAACCTTGGTAGCAGAAGAAAGTATTCAGATGCATGGTGGAATGGGAATGACTTGGGAGTATGACCTTGGTCATTACGCAAAAAGATTAGTGTTGATTGATCATGAATTTGGAGATGAAGACTTTCACCTACAAAAATATATATCGCTTTAAAAAGTGAATGATATATCAGAAGCTTTTGTTAGTTCTCTTGGCCTTATTCTATTTTTAGATACTGAGCTACTAGAGATTATATTTTTATCGTTTAAGATAACATTTTACGCTGTACTTATATCGAGCATCCTAGGGATACCTCTTGGAGCTTTTTTAGCAAGCACAAACTTTAAATTTAGAAATACTATTGTTTCTATCCTTTTTGGAATGATGGGGTTGCCTCCCGTTGTTGTTGGGTTATTCGTTTACTTGATATTCTCCCGATCGGGATCGTTAGGATGGATGGGGCTTCTATACTCACCAACCGTAATGATCGTCGCTCAGGTAATTCTTATTTTACCTATAGTGTGTTGTTTGACTTTTCAGATAATCGAAAGCTTACATGCTCGTTATAATGAATTTTTTCGTTCATACAGAATCACAAAATTAAAATCAGTGATTGCTTATATTGTAGATAGTAGATTTGAACTTACAACTGTGGTGCTTGCTGGTATAGGTCGCTCCATTTCTGAGGTAGGAGCAATTATAATTGTGGGAGGAAATATAGATCATATTACTCGCGTCATGACTACGGCTATTGCGCTAGAAACTTCAAAAGGTAATCTTGGTTTGGCATTAGGACTGGGAATGATTTTATTAGCGACCGCAATATTACTAAATGGTTTCATTTTATTTTTGCGGAGGAAATATCTCAAAGTTCCTGGAGGCGCTATTTAATGCCCCTTAAGGACTCTCAAATTACCATCCGTGACCTGTCCTTTAGTGTTGAAGGAAAGGCTCTTTTACAAAACACTAGTCTCTCTTTAAGTGGAGATGGAATAACAGTTTTGCTCGGAGCTAATGGAGCGGGGAAAACAATTTTTTTAAAACTATTAGCTGGCCTGTTGACACCTTGTAGTGGGACCATCACGTCCAATAAAAAGACTCTTGCAATTAAAACCTGTTCATTCGTATCCCAAGAGCCTGTCATACTCCGGAGAACAGTTCTAAAAAATATGTTATTTGTCTTGCAAAGAATCACTCCTGAAGAAAGTATACTTGCAAAAGAATTACTAAGGATGATGGGATTAAATAATAAAGAACATCAGAATGCGTTGACTTTGTCTGCTGGTGAGAGACAAAGGTTATGTCTAGCACGGGCAATAATTACCAATCCAGAAATTTTATTATTAGATGAACCTACCGCCAATATTGAACCAAACTCTACGAGGTTAAT
>CAJYCI010000038.1 GCA_913428515.1 uncultured Gammaproteobacteria bacterium
TCAATAAAGCTTGGATGCGTGGATACTTCTTTCGCACACCACTTGACGCTTCGATCTCGACGTTATTACTTTTGCTGTTCGGTGGTCTGCTACTTGCCTTCCTAATCAAGGCTCCACTGCCCACCATCAGTTTCTTCGCCCTCATATGGGTGATCTATTGGGCCTGGTCAAAGATTCTCCCAAATTGGAAGTGAACCAATTAGTAGAGAAGCCTCGAAAAGGGACGCATATCTCCATGGGGACGAGACGGGGGCGTGAGCAACAGCCAGTGTCACCGTTTTTGATGTGGGGTTGATAGTTCTTGGAGCTCATTACAAAAGTGGTGACACCTCCAGGGCGATCACCTCATAGCGATAGAACCGAGTCCCCTTTGAGCGAATGAGCTTCCTGTCGATGGTGAACCCCGCCAGCTTGAGTAGTGCTTTGGCAAACGTCGCCTTCACCTCGTCGTCAGGCCCTGGAATGGTGATACGGCCACCGAGAATACCCCGTAGCTTACGAGCTTCGTGCTTGTTGAGGATCTGGATTTCAGTCGCCATCGCCAGGAACTCAGACGTTTGAGTAGTGAACGTTTCTGCCGCGATCAGATCCTGGACCCTCAGTCGCAGTAACCAGCCATAGGCGTGGCTGGGGTCAATAGCTGCCAGGTCAACCCAGGTTCCATTCTTCGTCTCCCGAGCAGCCTCTGAGGCGGCCTGAGAGATGGTCTTCTGACCGGTCATGACCTCGTACAAGAGCTTGGTGCGATGGTCCAACTCAGCCTGTTTGGTCTGTTTGATCCGTTCAGCTCTTGGGACGATGGCATTGGCCTGGTCGTGCAGTTCTTCGAAGTGGCGAAGGTTGTAGCCCTGATCCTCGAGGCGACATCGGAGAACGTGTTCGTTATTAATAGCCTCGTAGTTAGTCCGAGCTTCTAGGGCGACCGAATAACGCAGCGTCGCTGGGTCGACTTCCCGCATGTGGTCTTGGTACAGCTCACGTAATTCAGGGTTGATTGTTTCGCCTCTGGCACGACGTACACCGACTTCTGTTGTTTCCCCTGTCCCGATCAGGGCACCGGGTACAGAGACAGGCGACAACATGATCCTGCGCGCAGCGCTGCGAGCTCTAGCGACAGCTTGCATGGCGTCCTGTGGGCCCATGAATGCTTGCTGTACACAGGCAGCGATCCCAACGGTGGAGGCTTCGTAGCTGATACCAGACACGATGGCGGGGCTGTAGCCAATCAAGCGGTACTGAGACGCGACGGTGTTCGTATCAGCCATCAGCGCAGCGACCTCCTCGCTTTTGGAATTCTCTCCGTCAATCAGAAATTTGCCTTCGAATGGTGCGCAGAACTTGTGCAGGGTCGTGACCTGCCCCATCGAGATCCAGGCCTGGTGATCCTGGTTAAGGGTTAGCGAGAAGAGCTGCTGGAGTTTGTCGAAGTTTATTTTGCGACAGCTAAAATCGGAGGTGTGGTGGTCCCGCTGAACTGGAGATTAGTCGCAGACGAGTTGGAATTCATTCTCAAAGACAGTGGTTCTTTGATCTTGGTATATGGAAATGAATTTTCCAGCTTGGCGAAAGAACTCCATAGCAGGGGAGACAAGACACTTTTAAAAAAATGGTTTGCCTCAAAAGGGAACACTAACCAAGAATTTTGCATAGATTACGAGTTGGCTAGAGAGGAATCCGTAGCCTCGGAGCCAGTTCTTGGGGCAAAAGATGATGATCTCCTGTATATCATGTACACCTCTGGGACAACTGGTTTACCTAAGGGTGTCGTTCATAGCCATAATACTATGTTTTGGGCAATCGCTACGATACTTGCAACAGCCGAGATGCGCGAGGGCGATAGGTATCTAGCGGCTTTGCCAATGTTTCACGTGGGGTCTCTCACACCAATCACAGCTAACTTGTATCTTGGCGGCACCAGTGTCGTCATGAAAGAGTTCGATCCGGTTAGAGCTTGGCAATTATTTGGAGAGGAGAAAATTACTTCCGGTTTGCTTGTTCCCGCGATGTTGAATTTTATGATTCAAGTTGAAAATAGAAATGAATACGATCGTTCTAAATTGAGGTGGATCCAGAGTGGAGCTTCTCCTCTGCCTGTTTCTCTGATCGAAAAATACCTTGATATGAGCATTGATATTCATCAGGTTTATGGTTTGACGGAAAGCTGTGGGCCAGCTTGCCTTATCACGGGGCAGGATGCGATCGAAAAAATCGGGTCAACTGGCAAAGCATTTTTTCATACTGAGGTTCGTGTTGTAGATGAGGATGGAGACGATGTGCGACCCGGTTCGCAGGGTGAGGTCTGGGTGAAAGGCAAGCATATAATGAAAGAATATTGGAACAGACCAGACGCTACCGCTGAGACGATCACACAAGATGGATGGCTGAGAACAGGTGACGTCGCCTCATTAGATGAAGAGGGCTTCGTTTATATTCAGGATCGAATGAAGGACATGATTATCTCTGGAGGCGAAAATGTGTATCCCGCTGAAATTGAAAATCTTATTCTTTCCCATCCTCAGGTTGTTGAAGTCGCCGTAATTGGTCAGCCAAGCGCGACATGGGGAGAGTCCCCTTTTGCGGTTGTTGTCAAAAATGATGGATCCTTGTCAGAAGAGAATGTGCTTTCATTTTGCGACGAGAAATTAGCACGGTTTAAACTTCCAAAAGGTGTTGTTTTCGTCGATGTTATACCCAGAAACGCTAACGGCAAAGTGCTTAAAAGATTGTTGAGAGAGCAATTTCCGGGTCCCGCGGCTAAATAACCGGATGTGGGTATGCCAAGTATTATGGTTTCTTTTCCTTGGTCTTTCTTTGGAAACCGCCGCAGACGAGAGGCCGATCAGGACCAATCTTGAGATGCTCGATGGTGAATCCATCGAGCTGGCCAACATGCGTGGAAAAAAGATTCAGATTGATGGTTACTTAAATGAAACGGTATGGGAAGAATTGCCTTTCTACGATCAATTTGTGGTTATCGAACCCGATAGTTTAAAAAAACCAATTTATTCAACGCGAGTCAAAATCTTCTATGACAGTGCGGGTATATATTTTGGTATTGATATGGATCAGCCAAAGGAAACTTTGGTTAGGAGGCTCTCAGGAAGAGATGCGGGTCTGGTAAATCGAGATTCTATAAATATCACTTTGGACACCTCCGGCACGGGGCGCTATGGGTATTGGTTCGGTTTGAATTTGGGAGATTCGCTCTCTGACGGTACTCTCTTGCCAGAAAAAAGATTTTCGTCTGAGTGGGACGGAGTGTGGCTTGGTTCGACTCAAAAAACAGAAAATGGTTGGTCTGGAGAATTTTTTATACCTTGGAGCACAGTTTCAATGCCAGACCAAAATGGAAGGCGCAGACTGGGCCTCTTCATGTCAAGGAAAGTCGCGTACCTTGATGAGCGATGGGGTTGGCCCGCGCTTCCATTTACAATGCCAAAATTTATATCTTCTTTAAAGAGTCTTTGGGTTAACGGGATAAATCCTGCACAGCAGTACAGTGTGTCCCCATTTACTTCGGTAGAATATGACAAAAATGTTTCTGAAACTAATCTTCAAATCGGAATTGATTTTAATTGGAGACCATCAAGCGATTTCCAAATGACCGGTACCGTCAATCCCGACTTTGGCTCAGTAGAGTCTGACGATGTTGTCATCAATCTTTCCGCTACTGAAACTTTTTTCCCTGAGAAGAGACCTTTTTTTCTTGAAGGGCAAGATGTCTTCGTGGCGACACCGAGAGCGGGTTCTCGCAGCTATGGCGGGTTCGCAAATGAGGGTGCTCCCACGACCCTTGTTAACACGCGACGGATAGGAGGAAAGCCTAACCCCCCTATTATAAAACCGGGTGTATCTATCCCGGATGCTGAACTGCAAAATCCTGTTGACCTTTCGGGCGCTCTGAAAATTACTGGGCAATCCGGGAAGTTTCGATATGGATTTCTGAGCGCTTTCGAAGATGATTTCGTCCTTCCGGTCATTAAAGATGAAAAAAAATTAGAGCTCTCAGGTTCGTCGAGTGATTATGGAATCATGCGCTTGTTGTATGAAGATAATGACCGGGGGCCCTATAAAGCTTTAGGCTTTATGTCCACTGCTGTTTTGAACGAACAGGCCGACGCTTTCACACATGGCCTGGATGGCCATTATTTGTCCGACGGAGGTAAATTAAGGGTTGATGGGCAGCTCTTCACTTCTAAAACAGGGCTTTCTGGAACAGGTTATGGAGGTTTCGTCGATTTCGAATACACCGCTCGTCAGGGAATCAAACAACGACTTGGAATAGAGTATCAGGATGAGAATGTAGATTTAAATGGCTTAGGTTTTTTGGAGAGGAATGATAATTTTCGTTTACGTACAGCACACACTCGTCTAAATCCTAATCCGAGTTGGGCGAGAAATAATTACTTCGATGTTAGAGGTTATGTGCAAAGAAATAGCGCTGGCCACCTAACCGGCGCAGGATTGTTTCTTGTTAATAGGATGACATTTGATAATCTATCAAAATTTACGTTTCGAGCAGGGTTCTCTCCCTCACGTTACGACGACCTAAACAGTTTTGGAAACGGGACATTTCGCATTGAACAAGACTACTTTTCTGGAGTCTTGTGGGAAACTAATTCCTCTAAACCAATTAGTTTTAAGTTAGGTGCAGGATACTCTCGAGAGGATCTCGGCGGAGATTCTCAGATATTACGCCTAGAAATGAATTGGCAACCGGAAGACCAGCTCTTTTTTAATGTCGGGCTTC
Organism: uncultured Gammaproteobacteria bacterium; assembly: GCA_913428515.1. GTDB lineage: Bacteria > Pseudomonadota > Gammaproteobacteria > Pseudomonadales > Azotimanducaceae > UBA9659. Next base: position 4,751 of record CAJYCI010000038.1, read on the forward strand.
GCTATGTGAACCGAGCGGGTTGGCTGTTGCATCAAAATGGAAATATTTTCGCTACTTTTGACGCTCAGCAGTGGCAGCCGAAGATTAGTGCTGACTATTTCATTACTGCCCGACAACATATTCGTGCATCTTTTCAATGGGTCGGGATAAAGGCATTAGAAGATGAAAATTTCTTGCTTCCTTTATCTTCTCATCGCTTAGTTAGAACGCAAAGAATTGCTTATGATGATCCGAGCTTCAGTGTGTCTCAGATGAGTTTACAACTAAGATATCGTTGGGAGATAGCGCCTCTTTCAGATCTCTTCCTGGTTTATACGAGATTGGTGGATTCTACAGGGCCAATCAAATCATTCAACAATATTTTCAGTGACGGTTATCAACAGCCTTACGAAGATCTTTTTGTGGTCAAGCTGAGATATCGTTTCGGATCTTAGATAACTGTTAGTTATTAAAGATAAGGATATCAGCCTTGTCTTTTCGCTGCCTGTTTTATTTTAAATTCCTTATCAATTAGAAATTCAGCGACCTGTTTTGTCCGTCTCAAACCCATGCCTCTGCCTGTTTTAACAATATATTTTCCTTGTACGACTAACGTAGGTACTGCGGTGATTTTCAGCCTCCTTGCCATTTGGTTCGATTTTTGAAGCTCAGACTCGACCTCTATCGAGCGAAACATTTTTTCGTAGGAATCAAATTCGATATCTGTTTTTTTTACGAAATCGAAGAGCTTTGTCTCCGAGTCAAATGTGTTCCCTGAGGAATGGATCGCATTAAAAATATCCATATGATTACTGTCGAGTTTCCCCAGGCGTTGGAGTGTGAAGTAATGCTTTCCCAAAATTGTCCAGTACTCATTCATGACTGCTGGGATTTGCACGAATGCGATTTTATCTTGTTGGTTTGAAAGCCAATCTTTTAATATTGGTTCGAGACGATAGCAATGCACGCAGGCGTAACTAAAGAACTCAATTAGCTCGATTTTTTCGCCTCTGATGCGTCTGGGTTTCTCAACTAGAGTATAGTCTCTGCCTTCAAGAATTTGAGAGTCGTTTCCGGTTTGGTAGGTTTGCCAAAAAAGGGCGACTAATATCCCGGTCGCAATAACAGCGAGCAGCAGCGCAAATATTTTCTGTTGATTGAGAAACCTTGATTTTTTGACCATAACGCGTACCTTGAAGCTATGAAGTTACAGTTTAATGATGAACTGTAGTTTAGTAAAAAAAATAAAAAGAAAATATTCCTAAAAACCAAGCATGAGTTGCTGAAAAAAAGGCTCAAGAGAGTTGCGGGTTAGGGGCACAAAATTTTTTCTTAGCAAATGAAAAAGGAGGCCCTTTTGGCGCTGAAGCGAAAAACGCTTTTTTACTATTGCTTAACAGACATGCCTGTTTCTATGGCGCTTTTCCCAGTTATCGTTTTTATTCCCAAGTTTTATACCACTGATATGGCGGTTCCGATGGCTTTGGCAGCCACAATAATGTTGGCTGTTAGAATCTCTGATGTTTTCACGGATCCATTTTTTGGCTTTATTACCGATAAATATCCTACACCCTGGGGCCGCCGCCGCTTTTGGATCGCTTTAGCAACGCCGATAATGATGTTGTCTATCTACCGCTTGTTTTTTCCGCCGGAGGGTGCCGGCGCGTTGCATATGGGCATATGGATGTTCACTTTATCAATAGCTACCACTATGATGATTATCCCTTATTATGCATGGGCAGCGGAACTCTCACCTGATTACAATGAAAGGTCGAGGATAACAGGGGCTCGCTCAATGATGGGGGTCGTTGGGAGTCTCGTAGCGCAGTTGGCGCCTGCGGCAGCGCTCTTGTTTTTTGGTATGGGCGGAAGCAGTGTGGTCTTAAACATTGTGGGGATTACTATGCTTGTGCTTATGCCCATATGCGTGTTTTTCACGGTGACTCGGGTCCCTGAGCCGACAAACTATGAAAATGCAGCAACCCCTGTTTTAGAGGGTCTAAAATTGATGGGGACGAATACCCCGTTTTTGCGCTTGATTATCACTTTCATGGTGAGTTCCACAGCACTTTCTATCACCACACCACTTTATCTATTTTTTATTACTTTTGTTCTTCACGCTGAAGAAAAAGCGATTTATATGCTGACTTTCTTTTACCTCTCAAATTTTGCGGCGGTTCCTTTTTGGGTTTGGCTGTCGACAAAAATAGGAAAACATCGCGCATATGTTGGATCGTTCATGCTGATAGGTTTTGCCCATCCATTTTATTTGCTTCTCGGTGAGGGTGACTTTTGGTTGATGCTGCCCATTACGATGATTACCGGGTTCGCCGCAGGAGGATTTAATGCTCTTCCCAATTCGATGAAAGCAGATGTAATAGATTTAGATACGCTAAAAACCGGTGAGAATAGGGCCGCTCTTTTTTTCTCCAGTTATTCTTTTACGGCTAAATTAGCAGCATCCGTCGGAAGTAGCCTGGGTCTTTATGGCTTGGCTATAATTGGCTTTAATACTGTATCACCCGAATTAAATTCTGAAGAACAACTCTTCGGATTAAGGTTCTTATTTGCAATGTTCCCGTCGCTATTCTATTTGGCGTCTTGTTTCATAATCTGGAATTATCCCATTACAGAGGAGAGGCATGCTGAACTCCGAAAGGAGTTAGAACTTAAGAATAGGTCTCTGCAGACGACAGAGTGATGGGGCCAGGTTGAGAGTAGTCTCTCGTTTTTGTCTTGGAACAGGTTGCCGAACATGGTCTCAATATCGCGTGGTTAAGACTTTGAAGTGTGACAGCTAAAATAAAACGGTAAATTCCTGGATAAACAAAGTTCTAGTAACAGAAAATTGTTTAAGTTCTGCCCATTCAAAAAGTGTTTCCCTAAAGGCTCCTAAAATTTTTTATGTACAATTAGAAAAACACGGTGCTTCATACGCTAAAAAACAAATGTTTTTGATCCCATTCTTTCGCTCGATTTTTTACTAATTGGTAAAAGTCCAACAGAGTGGTGGATCTTTCATAAATCTCTATCATATACCCCAATTTTTTTCTTGCATCAATAAAGCCGAAGTCAACATGTGCTTTGGCGGTTGTGCATCTGGTTAAAAGGGGCATATTAAAAGAATCAAAATGATCTACTGCCTTATCGAAATTTTCTACCATAAGGGCGGTATGATGGATTCCTTCCTCGTCTGGCCCATACATTTCTCTGAAGGGTGTGTTCACCGAATTATCTTCCTGTTTTACAAGTTCCAGCATTATATTCCCCCATTGTCCGTAGGCGGATGAGTGAACAAATTGGGTTTTTTTGCCTCGGTGCTCACCATTTGCAAGCTCTATATTCTCACTAATAATAAATGGGCCTGCTGCAAACTGAAGGTACATGTTTTTGCAAGCGGTTCGAATGTCTGAAACATGGTATGCAATTTGTGAAATTTCGAGGTCCATACTATTTATTATTTCCCTTCATTGAGATAGCTTAAATCTTAGCAAACTTATTTGACCTCGATGCTATACTTTGGCACGCAAAAAAATCTAAAAAGGGAATAAAGCTATTCAAATAGGGAGAATATTATGGAGGAGATGCCTGCGATTAGCTTGGCAGCGGTGCCTGGTAGGCGATCGGCAACTTTAGACTTAGCTGTGGAAATAGAAAAAAAGGGTTTCACCGGAATTTTTTGTCCCAGCCTTGGTGACTCGATGGCTTTGAGCCAAGCTCTTGCTTTGGTAACAAAAGAAATCGTATTCGGAACAAGCATTATGCCAATCTACTTTCGACAAATATTTGATCACGCTAGTTCTGCCTCATTTATTCACGAAACTTCGAACGGCCGGTTTCGTTTTGGTGTCGGCGTTAGTCACGGCCCTGCCCTCAAGGCTAGAGGTCTAGAGGGAGGAAAACCACTCTCAGACATTCGCAGTTTTGTTTCGGAGCTTAAGGAGGCACCGCGAGTCGGAGAGTTGCCACCCATTATTTTAGCTACAATGAGAAAAAAGATGATTGCATTGGCCGGGGAGATTGGTAATGGAATGGTTTTCGCAAATGCAGCCAGATCGCATATGCAGGAGTCTCTCGATGTTTTATCTGCTTCTACCAAAAGTGACACCAATTTTTTTATTGGAAATATGATACCTACTTGCATATCTGACGATGTTGAAGCTGCGAAAGCCGTCAATCGAAAGACCCTAACCTCCTACGCTATGCTTCCGAATTATCGTAATTACTGGAAAGAGGCGGGCTATATCGAAGAAATGGAGGGAATAGAGAAAGCCATTGAGGCAAAGGAATTCGATCGGATACCTTATTTTCTAACTGATTCTTGGTTAAAGGATACAACGCTCTTCGGAAATTCAACTTCAGTTAGAGATGGGGTAGAGGCTTGGTTCGACTCTGGGATTAAAACTCCAATCCTCGTCCCTTCCTCGGTCAGGGGTGGCCAGATGTTAGCCTTTGAAGATCTTTTCTCCATTTATTAATGATATTCCCAAGAACCGCTTTTCTCGGATTTCGAGGGCATATCTCGCATGAAAATAAATGATCCGGTTCAACCTGTTTGGACATCAAGATTTTTTTTCCTCATGGCCTCTATCGGGTTTGCGGTCGGGTTGGGAAATATTTGGCGATTTCCTTATGTAGCCGGCGAGAGTGGAGGCGGAGCATTCGTTATTTTATATTTACTTTTCGCTTTCACTATCGGAATTCCTATAGTCATTGCGGAATTACTAATTGGTAAAAAAGGACGCGCCGGATCGGTTGGGTCAATGCGCGCGCTGGTCAAGGAGGAGAGTCTTTCTTCTCTTTGGATCAGCATAGGTTATATGAACCAAGTTGCTGCTCTTTTAATCCAAGTGACATATGCTGTAATCGCAGGTTGGGTTCTCTTTTATTTCTCAAAGGCTCTAACCGAAGGGTTTGTAGAAACTGTTCCCTCAGTTGCAGCGGCAGACTATGAGGCCATTACAACAAACTTCTTCGCTACGCTTTTTTGGACGATTTCGAGCATATTTTTCTGCGGTTTGATCCTTTTCTCCGGACTTAAAAACGGTATCGAGCGGGCGGTTGGATTTATGATGCCCATCCTGTTCTTTGTCATGGTCCTTTTAATTGCCTTCAATATATTTGCTGGGGGCTTTAAAGAAGCATTGGTTTGGCTCTTTGATCCTGACTTCAATAAAATCACTCCGGAGGTTTGCCTTGCAGCGCTGTCTCAAGCTTTTTTTTCTATTGGTGTTGCGATGGCGGTAATGATGACTTACGGCTCTTTTCTCCCGAAAGAAACAGACATATTTTCCTCCGCCTTTATTATTGTTTTTGCAGATACTCTCGTCGCTATTTTAGCCGGCCTTGTTATTTTTCCGGTGGTTTTCTCTAGTAACCTCGATCCCGCCGCAGGCCCAGGCCTGATTTTCCAAGTGCTTCCGGTCGCGTTTTCTGATATGCCCGGCGGGTACTTTTTTGGGGTGCTCTTTTTTCTTTTGTTGTCAGTCGCAGCAATAACATCGATGCTTGGATTACTAGAGTCTTTGGTTCGTTGGATAGAAATCGAATTTAGATTTTCAAGAAAAAAGGCAACAGCCTGCGTTATTCTTTTAAATGCCGTTTTGAGCAGTCTTAGTGTTGGAGCTTATAGCGGAGTGGTAAATTGGGGGAGTTTTTACTCCTCTTTCAATGATAGGATAGACTTCATCTCTAATCAGGTGTTATTGCCACTCGGTGGTATGCTTATCGCTATATTTGCAGGGTGGTTTGTAAATTTAAAACTTATCGGGGAAAACTATATCATTAACGATAAGAGA